>JBAXCN010000045.1:0-25036 GCA_037141455.1 Bacteroidota bacterium | reverse complement strand
TTAATCATCGCCTTTCGATGACAATAATGCTTCGTACTCTTCTTTACTTCCAACTACTAATTTTTCATAATCGCGTAAACCAGTTCCTGCAGGAATTAAATGTCCAACAATTACGTTTTCTTTTAATCCTAACATTTTATCTACTTTACCGTTTATAGCTGCTTCATTAAGCACCTTAGTTGTTTCCTGGAACGATGCCGCACTCATAAAACTTTGAGTACCTAACGATGATTTGGTAATACCCATAATTACTTGTACCGCAGTTGAAGATTCTGCATCTCTTACTTCAACCAAACGTAAATCTTTACGTTTTAATTGTGAGTTTTCATCGCGTAATTTTCTAACACTTATAATTTGTCCTGCTTTGTAATTAGTTGAATCGCCTGGTTCCAACACTACTTTTTTATCGTAAATCCAATCGTTTACTTTCTTAAATTTAAAACGATCTACATTTTCACCTTCTAAGAATAAAGTATCACCTGGATCAACCACTTCTAGTTTTTGCATCATTTGGCGTACAATAATTTCAATGTGTTTGTCTGAAATTTTTACCCCTTGCAAACGGTAAACTTCTTGTATTCCGTTTACAATATAACGCTGAACTGTTAATGGTCCTTCAATTCTTAAAATATCTTGTGGGCTTATTGAACCATCAGATAATTGAGAACCTGCTTTTACGAAATCGTTTTCTTGAACTAAAATGTGTTTAGATAAAGGAACCATGTATTTACGGCTATCACCATCTCTACTGGTTACTACTATTTCTCTATTACCACGTTTAATACCACCAAAGCTTACTACCCCATCAATTTCGGTTACTACCGCAGGATTACTTGGGTTACGTGCTTCAAACAATTCAGTTACACGAGGTAAACCTCCTGTAATATCGCGCGTTTTACTTGCTACACGAGGAATTTTAACTAAAATTTCTCCCGGTCCAATTGTTTTTCCATCTTCCACTACAATGTGAGCGCCTACCGGAATATTGTATTCTTTTAAAGGATTTCCTTTTTTATCGTTTACAATAATGGAAGGTGTTTTGGTTTTATCTTTCGATTCAATAATCACCTTTTCTTTGTGCCCTGTTTGTTCATCACTTTCTTCTTTAAAAGTAATGTTTTCAATAATTCCTTCAAACTGTAATTTACCTGCAAAATCAGATAAGATTACCGCATTGTACGGATCCCATGAACAAATGATATCACCTTTTGCTATTTTAACACCATTTTTTACTAATAAATGCGCTCCGTAAGGAATGTTAACAGTAATAATTGGATTGCGGGTTGTTTCATCTAAAATTCTTATCTCTCCTTGGCGACCAATTACAGTATCAATCATACCGTCATCAGTTTTCATTTCCACAGTTTTTATTTCTTCAAATTCTAAAATACCTGCAAACTTAGCGTTCATTTGACTTTCGTTTGCAATGTTTGAAGCGGTACCACCCACGTGGAAAGTACGTAATGTTAACTGTGTTCCTGGTTCACCAATTGATTGAGCAGCAATTACACCTGCCGAATCTCCTCTTTGTGCCATTCTACCAGTAGATAAGTTTCTACCATAACATTTAGCACAAATACCTAATTGAGTTTCGCAAGTCAATGCCGATCTAATTTCAACTGTTTCTATTGGACTTTCAGCAATTTTAGCAGCAATTTTTTCAATTATTTGCTCGCCTGCTTCTACGTATAATTCGTTGGTTAATGGATCAAAAATATCGTGTAAACTTACTCTACCTAATATTCTTTCATATAAACTTTCTACTTCTTCTTCGTTGTCTTTTAATGCACTAATTGGAATTCCACGTAAAGTACCGCAATCTTCTTCGTTTACAACTATATCTTGCGCTACATCGTGTAACCTACGTGTTAAGTAACCCGCATCCGCAGTTTTTAAAGCGGTATCGGCCAAACCTTTACGCGCACCGTGGGTTGAAATAAAGTATTCAATAACCGATAAACCTTCTTTAAAGTTCGAAAGAATTGGATTTTCAATAATCTCTCCAGTTCCCCCACTTAAATTCTTTTGTGGTTTTGCCATTAATCCCCTCATTCCACCTAACTGACGAATTTGTTCTTTTGAACCACGCGCTCCAGAATCCAACATCATATAAATTGGGTTAAATCCTTGGTTATCGTTTTTCAATTGAGTTAATAATGTATCAGCCAAACGTGAGTTAATACGCGTCCAAATATCAATTACTTGGTTATAACGTTCGTTATTTGTAATAAAACCTTGTTCGTAATTGCTCCAAATTTCTTCTACTTCTGCTTGTGCTTCTTTTACAAATTTGCCTTTTTCTTCAGGAATCATTACATAACTTAAGTTAAATGACAATCCTCCTTTAAATGCAAAATGGAAACCTATTTCTTTAATATCATCTAAGAATTTAGCACACTTATCCATACCACATTCAGCTATTACTGAACCAATAATATCTCTTAAGTTTTTCTTAGTTAATAATTCATTTATATAACCATAACCAGCAGGTACCACTTGGTTAAATAATATTCTTCCAACAGTAGTATCAATTAGTTTGTTTACTAATTCACCATTTTCAATAATATTAACTTTACATTTTACAAAAGCATGTAAAGCTACTTTGCGTTCGTTAAAAGCAATAATTGCTTCTTCAGGAGAGTAAAACTTTAATCCTTCCCCTTTAACTGGGTGTTCAGGTGTACTTTTTCTTCCTTTTGTAATATAATATAAACCCAAAACCATATCCTGAGAAGGAACTGCAATTGGCGCACCATTTGCTGGGTTTAAAATATTATGCGGAGCAAGCATTAACAATTGTGCTTCTAAAACTGCTGCGTTACCTAGTGGCACGTGCACAGCCATTTGATCCCCGTCAAAATCGGCATTAAAACCAGTACAAACTAATGGGTGTAATTGTATTGCTTTTCCTTCAATTAATTTTGGTTGAAAAGCTTGAATACCTAACCTGTGTAATGTAGGAGCACGGTTTAATAAAATAGGATGTCCTTTTAAAATATTTTCTAAAATATCCCAAATTACTGGCTCTTTTCTGTCTACTAATTTCTTTGCAGATTTTACAGTTTTTACAATACCACGTTCAAGTAATTTACGAATTACAAATGGTTTGAATAACTCAGCAGCCATGTTTTTAGGAATTCCACACTCGTGTAATTTTAATTGTGGTCCAACTACAATTACCGAACGACCTGAATAATCAACACGCTTACCTAATAAGTTTTGACGGAAACGACCTTGCTTACCTTTTAGCATATCGCTTAAAGATTTTAAAGGACGGTTACCTTCTGTTTTTACTGCGCTTACTCTTCTTGTATTATCAAATAATGAATCTACCGCTTCTTGTAACATACGCTTTTCGTTACGTAAAATTACTTCAGGCGCTTTTATTTCCATTAAACGCTTTAAACGGTTGTTACGAATAATAACACGTCTGTATAAATCATTCAAATCAGAGGTAGCAAATCTTCCACCTTCTAATGGCACTAGTGGGCGTAATTCTGGTGGAATAACAGGTAATATTTTTACTACCATCCATTCCGGACGATTTTCGCCATTTTCTTGAGCAGAACGGAAACCTTCAATTACTTTTAAGCGCTTTAAAGCTTCTGCTTTTCTTTGCTGACTAGTTTCTGAACTAGCTTTAATACGTAAATCAAAACTTAATGCATCCAAATCAACTCGGCTTAATAAAAACCAAAGTGCATCTCCACCCATTTTAGCAATGAATTTGTTTGGATCTTCATCATCTAAATGTTGGTTGTCTTTTGGTAACGAATCTAAAATATCTAAATATTCCTCTTCCGTTAACAAGTCGTTCATTTGAACTCCATCATTTAATTTTGAACCCGGTTGGCATACTACGTAACGCTCGTAATATACAACCATGTCTAATTTTTTAGTTGGCATTCCAAGTACATAACCAATTTTATTTGGTAAGCTTCTAAAATACCATATATGAGCAACAGGAACCACTAAATTAATGTGGCCCATTCTTTCTCTTCTTACTTTCTTTTCAGTTACTTCAACACCACAACGGTCGCAAACAATACCTTTGTAACGTATGCGTTTGTATTTACCACAATGACATTCGTAATCTTTTATTGGCCCAAAAATTCTTTCACAAAACAATCCACCCATTTCTGGTTTGAACGATCTGTAATTAATTGTTTCAGGCTTTGTTACTTCACCATGCGATCTTTGTAAAATTGACTCTGGTGAAGCCAATCCAATTCTGATTTTGGTAAAATTGCTTTTTATTTTTTGATCTTTTTTGAAAGACATATATTTCTATTGAAATTTTTTTTTGATTGAAAATTATTAGTTTAAATATTTTAATGGAATTGACCTTACAATTTTGCAAGGTCAATTCCATTTATAAAAATTTATTCCAACGTTACATCTAAACCTAATCCTCTTAATTCATGTAACAATACATTGAACGATTCAGGAATACCAGGTTGTGGCATATTATCTCCTTTTACAATTGATTCATAAGCTTTTGCTCTACCAATAATATCATCCGATTTTACAGTTAATATTTCTTGTAAAATATTTGATGCACCATAAGCTTCAAGTGCCCAAACTTCCATTTCACCAAAACGCTGACCACCAAATTGTGCTTTACCACCTAAAGGCTGTTGCGTAATTAATGAATATGGCCCAATAGAACGAGCGTGCATCTTATCATCAACCATGTGTCCTAATTTAATCATATAAATTACGCCAACTGTTGTAGGTTGATCAAATCTTTCGCCCGATAAACCATCATAAAGATATGTTTTACCCCAATCAGGAATTCCAGCTTTACGAGTAAATTCTAACACATCATCATCATTGGCGCCATCAAAAATTGGCGTTGCAAATTTTAAACCTAATTCAATACCAGCCCAACCTAAAACAGTTTCGTAAATCTGTCCTAAATTCATACGTGAAGGTACACCTAAAGGGTTTAATACAATGTCAACTGGTCTTCCATCTTCTTGAAAAGGTAAATCTTCGTCACGAACAATACGTGCTACAATTCCTTTATTTCCATGACGACCCGCCATTTTATCACCCACTTTTAACTTACGCTTTTGAGCAATATATACTTTAGCTAATTTTAAAATACCTGTTGGTAATTCATCTCCAACGCTTATTGCATATTCTTTACGTCTAAAGTCTGCCAACACTTGGTTAACTCTGTTTTTATAGTTTGATAAGATTTGTTTAATCATATCATTTTTCTCAGAATCAGTACTCCAATTGTTTGCATTTACATTGGTATAATCTACTTCACCTAAGTTTTTCATGGTAAATTTAGTTCCTTTCGAAATCAATTCTTCACCATAAACATTCATTACACCTTGGCTGGTTTTTCCAGTTAAAATAGAAAATAATTTTTCAACTAAAATTGATTTAATAGAAGAAGTATTTTTATCGTGCTCTTCTGTTAATTTAGCAATTTTTGTTTTATCATCTGCTTTTCCTGTTTTATCTTTTTTAAGCCTAGCAAATAACTTCTTTTCAATAACTACACCTGCAGTTGAAGGTGACGCTTTTAAAGAAGCATCTTTTACATCACCCGCTTTGTCGCCAAAAATTGCTCTTAATAATTTTTCTTCTGGCGATGGTTCAGTTTCTCCTTTAGGAGTAATTTTACCAATTAATATATCGCCATCAAATACTTCGCATCCAATTCTTATTAAACCATTTTCATCCAAGTTTCTAGTAGCATCTTCGCTTACATTTGGAATATCGTTGGTTAATTCTTCTTCACCTCTTTTGGTATCTCTAACTTCTAGTTCGTATTCAGTAATGTGTATCGAAGTAAAAATATCTTCTTTTGTAACACGTTCACTAATTACAATCGCATCTTCAAAGTTATTTCCTTGCCAAGGCATAAATGCCACTTTAAGGTTTCTACCAATAGCTAATTCACCACCTTGGGTTGCATAGCCTTCACACAATACTTTACCTTTAGTAACCTTTTCGCCTTTTTTAACAATTGGTCTTAGGTTGATACAAGTATTTTGGTTGGTTCTTAAAAATTTAATTAATTTATAAGTTTTAGTATCAGTTCCAAAACTAACTAACTTGTCTGATTCAGTTTGTTCGTAACGAACTCTAATTTCATTACCATCAACAAATTCTACAACACCATTTCCTTCTGCCAATAATAAGTTTCTACTGTCACGAGCAATTTTACCTTCTAATCCTGTACCAACAACTGGTGCTTCTGGACGTAATAATGGAACTGCTTGACGTTGCATGTTTGAACCCATTAAAGCACGATTCGCATCGTTGTGCTCTAAGAAAGGAATCATACTTGCTGCAATTGAAACAATTTGGTTAGGAGCAATATCCATAAACTGAAGCTTTTCTGGCTCCACCATTGGGAAATCACCTTCGTAACGCGCTTTTACTTTAGGTTCAATAAACTTACCTGAAGCCTCGTCATATTTTGCATCAGATTGTGCAATAACCATTCCTTCTTCATCTTCAGCACTTAAATAAGTTACTGGTTTTCCAACAGATACTATTCCGTTTTCAACTTTTAAATAAGGAGTTTCAATAAAGCCCATGCTATTAATTTTTGCATGAACACATAATGATGAAATCAAACCAATATTCGGTCCTTCAGGAGTTTCAATAGTACACAAACGACCGTAGTGGGTGTAATGTACGTCACGCACCTCAAAACCAGCTCTTTCTCTCGAAAGTCCACCTGGACCTAGGGCCGACATTCTTCTTTTGTGTGTAATCTCAGCCAATGGATTGGTTTGATCCATGAATTGAGATAACTGATTGGTACCAAAAAATGAATTAATTACAGAAGATAAAGTTTTTGCATTGATCAAATCTTGCGGAGTAAAAACTTCATTGTCGCGAATGTTCATTCTTTCACGTATTGTTCTGCTCATACGAGCTAAACCCACACCAAATTGAGAATATAACTGCTCCCCTACTGTTCTTACACGTCTGTTACTTAAGTGATCAATATCATCCACATCTGCACGTGAATTCGATAATTCGATTAAGTATTTTATAATTGAAACGATATCATCTTTTGATAAAACTCTGTTATCTAACGATTCGTTTTTGTTTAATTTTCTATTGATACGGTAACGACCTACTTCACCTAAATCGTAACGCTTATCAGAGAAAAATAATTTTTCAATTACTCCTCTTGCTGTTTCTTCATCAGGTGGATCTGCGTTACGTAACTGGCGATAGATATGCTCATGTGCTTCTTTTGCACTGTTTGAAGTATCTTTTTGTAATGTATTTAAAATGGTAGCAAACTCGTTGTGATTGCTTTCATTTTTGTGTAATATGATGGTTTTAACTTCCGCTTCTAAAATCATATCGATGTGACTATCTTCAATATTAGTATCACGCTCAATAATTACTTCATTACGTTCTATCGAAACCACTTCACCGGTATCTTCATCAACAAAATCTTCTACCCAAGTTCTTAAAACACGGGCTGCTAATTTACGACCAAGTACTTTTTTTAAACCTGCTTTACTTACTTTAATTTCTTCAGCAAGGTCAAATAAGTTTAATATATCTTTATCAGATTCGAATCCAATTGCACGTAATAATGTGGTAACAGGAAACTTCTTTTTTCTATCAATGTATGCATACATTACGTTGTTAACGTCCGTTGCAAATTCTATCCAACTTCCTTTAAATGGAATTACTCTGGCAGAATATAATTTTGTTCCATTTGTATGGTACGATTGACCAAAGAACACTCCTGGAGAACGGTGTATTTGTGAAACAATAACACGTTCCGCACCATTGATACAAAAGGTACCACTTGGAGTCATGTATGGAATTGTTCCTAAATATACATCTTGAACAATTGTTTGAAAATCTTCATGTTCCGGATCGTTACAGCTTAATTTTAATTTAGCTTTTAATGGAACACTGTAAGTCAATCCTCTTTCAATACATTCTTCGATTGAATAGCGTGGCGGATCAACAAAATAATCAAGAAATTCTAGTGTGAAAATATTCCTTGTATCACTAATTGGAAAATTTTCCTGAAAAACTTTAAAAAGACCTTCGTTAGCTCTACTTTCTGAAGTAGTGTCTAACTGAAAAAACTCTCTAAAAGATTCTAATTGTACATCCAAAAAATCTGGATAATCAATAACCGGTTTTACCTTAGCGAAAGTAATTCTACCTTCTGGTGTTATAGTTCTGTTAGTCAATGTAATATTTGGTTTTAAATTGAAAATACTATCAATTTACTGTTTATTCATTTTGTAAAGGTTGAATAAAACCTAAAAAAATTGGTTATTTCAAAACCAATAAAAAACTAAACACTAGTTTTTTAAAATGCAGAATTGACCCGCGGCAAAATGCCGGGGTCAAGTCTGATTATTAAGCTAAAAGCTATTACTTTACTTCAACTTCAGCACCTGCTTCTTCAAGCTTTGCTTTTAAGCTTTCAGCTTCAGTTTTGTCAACACCTAACTTAATTGGTTTTGGTGCACCATCAACTAATTCTTTAGCTTCTTTTAATCCTAAACCTGTTAAATCTTTAACTGTTTTAACAACGTTTAATTTAGCTGCACCAGCACTTTTCAATATTACATCGAATGAAGTTTGCTCAGCCGGAGCTTCAGCAGCAGCAGCAGCAGCAGGTGCAGCAGCAGCTGCAGCAGCAGGCTCTATGCCGTACTCGTCTTTTAAAATTTTTGCTAACTCATTAACGTCTTTCACTGAAAGGTTAACTAATTGCTCTGCGAAGGTTTTTAAATCTGCCATGATTGTATTTATTTATTTTTGTTTTTTGTTTAAAATTAATTTATTTCTATCTGAATTATTCAGGACGCTCAGACAACGTTTTTACTAAGCCTGCAATTTTACCTCCACCAGAAGCTTGTAATGCACCAATAACATTTTTAGCTGGGCTTTGTAACAATCCAATAATTTCACCGATAAGCTCGTTTTTAGTTTTGAGAGCAATTAACGATTCTAATTGATTGTCACCGATGAAAATATCAGCATCAATAGCTGCACCTTTTAGGTAAGGTATTTCTGTTTTTTTACGAAATGATTTGATAACCTTTGCAGGCTCTTTCATATCGTGGCAAAACATTAAAGCTGTATTTCCTACTAAAGTTTCGCTTAAATTACCAAAATCTCTTCCACTACGTTCCATTGCTTTTTCAATCAAAGTATTTTTTGCCATTTGCATGGTAATACCTGATTTAAAAAGTTGACCGCGTAATAAACTAGTTTGTTTAGCATTTAAACTTTGAACATTAGTTACATAAACATTCTTGAACTCGTTAAATAAACCAGCCAAGTTATCTATCACTTCATTTTTTTCGTGTTTCGTCATAACTGTTGTTTTATTAATAATTAAATTCCAGGAATTGATTTAGTATCTACTGAAATACCAGGGCTCATGGTGCTACTTAAACTAATTCCTTTTAAGTAAGTTCCTTTTGCTGCTGATGGTTTTAGTTTGTTAATAGTTTGGATTAATTCTACTGCGTTTTCAAATAATTTTTGTGGTTCCATTGAAGATTTTCCGATAGAAGTATGGATTGCTCCTTCTTTATCTACCTTAAAGTCAATTTTACCAGCTTTTACTTCTTTAATAGTTTTTCCAATTTCCATAGTAACAGTTCCTGATTTTGGGTTAGGCATTAAGTTACGTGGTCCTAAAATTTTACCAAGTTTACCTAATTTAGCCATAACTGCAGGCATTGTTACAATGATGTCAATGTCAACCCATCCTTGCTCAATCTTTTGGATGTATTCATCCAAACCTATATGGTCAGCACCTGCCTCACGAGCTTCAGCTTCCTTATCAGGGGGAACTAAAGCCAAAACGCGAACATCTTTGCCAGTACCGTGTGGTAAACTTGCCACACCGCGAACCATTTGATTAGCTTTTTTAGGGTCAACTCCCAAGCGTACATCAATGTCTACCGATGAATCGAATTTAGTATAAGAAATTTCTTTTACTAGTTTAGACGCATCAGACAAAGTGTAATTTTTGTTTGCCTCAATTTTCTTGAGTACTTCTTTTCTTTTTTTGCTGATCCTTGCCATTGTTTTAAAATCTAAAAATTAATTTTGAAATGGACTATCACCCGTAACAGTAATACCCATTGAGCGAGCCGAACCTGCTACCATTTTCATGGCCGATTCTACTTTAAAGCAGTTCATGTCTTGCATTTTGTCAGCTGCAATATCTTTAACTTGGTCCCAAGTTACTGTACCAACTTTTTTACGGTTAGATTCAGCAGAACCACTTTTGATTTTTGCAGCTTCCAGCAGTTGAGAGGCTACTGGTGGTGTTTTAATTATGAAGTCGAAAGACTTATCACTATAAACCGAAATTACTACTGGTAATATTTTACCAGCTTTATCCTGGGTGCGAGCATTAAATTGCTTGCAAAACTCCATGATATTTATACCCTTTGAACCTAATGCTGGTCCAATTGGTGGTGCAGGGTTTGCGCTTCCGCCTTTAACCTGCAATTTTACAAATCCTGTTAATTCTTTTGCCATTTTATTTTATTTTTAATAAATATCTTTCTAAGTACTTTTTTGTTCAAACAGTGGAAGCAGCATGGAACAAATTGTACTTAAATTGGATATTTTATTTTTCTTTTTCTACCTGAACAAAATTTAACTCTAACGGAGTTCTTCGTCCAAAAATTTTAACCATTACTTTTAACTTCTTTTTCTCTTCACTTACTTCTTCAATCAATCCATCAAAACCGCTAAATGGTCCATCAATAACTTTTACTGTTTCACCAACAATAAATGGTTCATCCATTACTTCACCTTGTTCCCCAATTGCATCTACGTTACCTAAAATTCGGGCAACTTCTGATTGGCGTAAAGGAACTGGAGTTAATTTACCACCTAAAAAACCCACTATTCCGTTTACAGAATCAATGGTATGTCCAACTTCTCCAACTAACTCAGCTTGAATTAAAATATAACCTGGTAAATACGCTTTTTCTTTTGCTATTTTTTTACCATTTTTTACTGTATAAACTTTTTCAGTAGGTATTAAAATTTGAGGTACATGCACTTTAAGACCAGCTCTTTCAAGTTCCACTTCAATTTGAGCTTTTACTTTCTTTTCTTGTCCAGTAATTGCTCGTGCTACATACCACTTAAACTGCTCTTGAATCATATTTCGATTTAGTTACTTGAATATTTGGTAAAAAAATCCTAGACCACCGTTACTAATTAAATCCATAATAAAAATTACAAAAGCAATTAATAAAGTAGCTATCATCACTATTATAGTACTTTCTTGTAACTCACCCCAAGTAGGCCAAGTTACTTTATTCATTAATTCATCGTAAGATTGTTTTACGTATTCTGTTATTTTATTCATAATATTTTTGAGTTTTCAAAAACTTGAAATTACCCTTATTTTATTTGCAGGAGTGGAGAGATTCGAACTCCCATCAGCGGTTTTGGAGACCGACATTCTACCCTTGAACTACACTCCTAATTTAGACACCAAATGTTGGCCAAGTTAACTTAACCAACATTCGATGTAAAAATTGTATTTAATTTATAATTATTTTAAAATTTCAGTTACCTGACCAGCACCAACTGTTCTTCCACCTTCACGGATTGCAAAGCGTAAGCTTTTTTCCATTGCAATTGGATTGATCAATTTAACTGTAATAGTTACGTTATCACCTGGCATTACCATTTCCATTCCTTCTGGTAACACTACTTCTCCTGTTACGTCAGTGGTACGGAAATAAAACTGAGGGCGGTATTTGTTAAAAAATGGAGTATGGCGACCACCTTCATCTTTTGATAATACATATATTTCAGCTTTGAATTCTGTATGTGGCATTACTGAACCTGGCTTACAAATTACCATTCCTCTACGGATTGCCTCTTTATCAACACCACGTAATAATAAACCTACGTTATCACCTGCTTCACCTCTATCTAATATTTTACGGAACATTTCAACACCTGTAACAGTTGAAGTTAATTTTTCAGCACCTAAGCCAATAATTTCAACACCTTCGTTTGAATTGATAATTCCACGTTCGATACGACCTGTAGCTACAGTTCCACGACCTGTGATTGAAAATACATCTTCAACAGGCATTAAGAAAGGTAATTCAGTTAAACGTGGTGGAACTGGAATATAAGTATCAACTGCTTCCATTAATTCCATGATTTTGCTAACCCATGCTGCATCACCATTTAAACCACCTAATGCTGAACCTTGAATAACAGGAATTTCATCACCAGGGAATTCGTATTTGTTTAACAAATCACGAATTTCCATTTCAACGATTTCTAATAATTCAGGATCATCAACCATATCCACTTTGTTCATGAATACTACAATTCTAGGAACACCAACCTGACGAGCTAACAAAATATGTTCGCGAGTTTGAGGCATAGGTCCGTCAGTAGATGCAACCACAAGGATAGCACCATCCATTTGAGCAGCACCGGTAACCATGTTCTTAACATAATCCGCGTGACCTGGACAATCTACGTGAGCGTAGTGACGATTTGCTGTTGAATACTCAACGTGAGCTGTATTAATTGTAATACCGCGTTCTTTTTCTTCAGGAGCCGAATCGATAGATTCGAATGAACGTGCTTCTGATAAACCTGCATCGCTTAATACTTTTGTAATAGCAGCAGTTAATGTTGTTTTCCCGTGATCTACGTGTCCAATTGTACCAATGTTTACGTGTGGTTTACTACGGTCAAATTTTTCTTTAGCCATGATTTTATTTTTTTAATTTATTGTTTTTTAAATACACCAAAAGCCCCCTAAGGAGCTAAATTTTTTTTTGAGCTGTTGAAGAGAATTGAACTCTCGACCTCTTCCTTACCAAGGAAGTGCTCTACCCCTGAGCTACAACAGCTTGTTTTTACTTATTATGTTGTAGTTCTTTATAAATTTAACTTTCGTTAAACTGAACTCTTTAACCCTTCTATTTGTTATATTTTAGTTTATGTTAATAAACTAGATTTTGTTGTTTTATATGATATCAATTTATAAAACAACTTTTTTTGAACAATATTATAAATATTTGCTCTTTTGGAGCGAGAGACGAGGCTCGAACCCGCGACCTACAGCTTGGAAGGCTGTCGCTCTACCAACTGAGCTACTCTCGCTTATAATATTTTGGTGGGGAGAGAAGGATTCGAACCTTCGTAGATTTCTCAACGGATTTACAGTCCGTCCCATTTGGCCGCTCTGGTATCTCCCCTTATTACTATAATAAAATAATAATAATTGAGCCACTTGCCGGAATCGAACCAGCGACCTACTGATTACAAATCAGTTGCTCTACCAGCTGAGCTAAAGTGGCCTGTATATTTAAATTGAGTATTGGTTGTACCCTATTTTGATTAATAAATATTACAAATAATAAGAAAAGAACTAGATTTCTTTGTTTTTTCGGACTGCAAATGTAGTGCTTTTATGCAAAAAACAAATAATGCACTCAAAAAATATTATTTTTTTATGGTATGTATTGAAAAACAAGGTTATTTATTTTACTAGAAAATAATTAAATGCCTTGAAACGAAAAAAGCCCACTTAAAAAGCAGGCTTTTAAATTTTATTAAAATAAATTTTACATTTTTAATTGTAATTTTTCTTTGTGTTTTTTTACTTGTGCATTAATTTTATCTACAACAATATCAACTGCTGCTTCAAAAGTACTGCTATTTTCTTTCGCAAATACCTCGTGCCCTGCTGCGTTTAACTTTACTTCCACTACTTTATTTTCTCCATGATTGTCTTTATCTAATTTTAAATAAACCATGGCATTGTCTATTCCTTCATAAAAAGTTTTAGTTTTTTCAACTTTTTTAGTAATAAAATCAAGCAGTTTTTTGTCTGCGTCAAAATGAATCGATTGAATGTTTACTTTCATAATTTAACTATTTATTTTTTTGAACTATTTATTTACGGGGGTGCTTTTTATACACCTCTTTTAATTGTTGAATGCTGTTATGAGTATATACTTGGGTTGCAGCTAAGCTCGAATGTCCTAATAATTCTTTTATTGCATTTAATTCAGCTCCTTGATTTAATAAGTGAGTGGCATAAGTATGCCTTAAAACATGCGGACTACGTTTAGAAAGAGTGGTAACTAAACTTAAATGTGTTTTTACACAGTTGTAAATTAGTTTTGGGTAAATTTGGTCGCCTTTGTTGGTGGTTAACAAATACTGGTTTTCAAATTTTAATTCTGTTTTATCTATTTGAAAATCTTTGATTAACAAAATTAATTCAGTGGTTATTGGAATTATTCTCTCCTTGTTTCTTTTTCCTAAAACTTTAATTTGCTTTTTGTAAAAATCAATATTGCTTTCTGTTAAATTCATTAATTCAGAAAGGCGGATACCAGTTGTGTAAAATAATAAAACAATTAATTTGTTTCTTTTTCCTTCAAAATCGGTTTTGAAATAAGGGTTTAGGCTACTTTCGTCAAACAAGTTTACCATTGATGCCGTTTCAACAAATTCAGGCAATCTTTTTTCAATTTTTGGTGTTTGAACTTTTGTTAAAGGATTGACTAAAACAATTTGTTCCCTTAATAAAAAATTGTAATATGATTTTAAGGTTGAAATTTTTCGGGCAACAGACCTGTTTTTAACGCCTTCATTTATCATTTTTACTAGCCAACTTTTAATATGAACATGACTGATTAAAGAGATTTGTTGAAAGTTGTATGTTGAACTAATATAATTTTCAAATTGTATTAAATCGGTTTGGTAGCTCGTGCGTGTATGATTTGAATATTTTTTTTCAAACTGCAAGTAATGCAGGAATTGTAATATAGAACTATTCAAATCCATTCCTACAAATATAACTTTAAATTAACAATTACAAATAAATTTCAATATTTTTTTATTGATAAACTTATTCTTCACTTTTAATGAAATCTCTCCATTTTTCGAGTTTAAAATAATTTAAAAAAAGTTGTGTTCCAAAAACATTAATGTATTTTGTTTTATAGATTACTTATTGTCTAATAAAAAGTAAAAACTGTACTTTAAAATATTCGCTTTCAAGAACCATTTTTAAAATATTGGTTTTAAGCTATTTATTCGAAACTATTTTTTAATTTTTTTTTAGTAAATATTGCAAAAACTGTTGCTTAATTTTTGTATTAACCATAAAACATCTGTGTAATAGTTGCAATTTTTACTAATTAAAATTTAAATTTAGTAATAAAGCAATGTCATTTGCAATTTTTGTAAAAATTCAATCACCCATAGCAAAAACCAATTTTTACAAACCGTTTTCTGTGCCAATTTTTGTAATACGATTAGAGAAAAAATAATTGTATCACCAAATTAATTAACCCTATTTATGTTGCTAGCATATCGATTAAGAAAAATTAGAGAGGCAAAAAAACTCACACAAGAAGATGCTGCTTTTTATTGCGGAATCAGTCCATCTGCTTATGGGCAAATAGAACGAAATGCCCATAAATCAACTTTTGAAACATTGATTAAAATAGCCAATGCTTTAGATGTATCTATTCCGTTTTTGGTTGATGTGAATAGCCAATATTTCATTGATAAAAACAAGTTATAACTTGTTGTATGCAAAACATCAAAACAATAATGTTGTAAAAATCCAATTGTAAAAAAATTGATCATATGCCTTTAGGAAAAAGAATTAAAAATATAAGAGAAGCAAAAAATTTAACCCAAGAAGATTTAGCTAATAAAATGGAAATTAGTGCTTCGACTTATGGGCAAAAAGAAAGAAACGCAAGCAAAATAACTTACGAAAACTTGTTGAAAATAGCAAAAGCTTTGGATGTAACCATATTGTTTTTGTTAGATATTGAAAGCAATGAATTTATAGAAAAAAAATAACACAAAAAAAAAAGGCGGAATCGAAAAGCCAACGAGTAGGAAAAATTAAAAATTTAAAACAATGACACAAAAAACTTCAAACGCATTTATTGCCGCCTCGTGGGTAGCATTAGGTACTGGCATGTTAGGTTATTTAATTGGACTTTGGCGAGCGGCCATGCAATTAGACGAAAAAGGGTATTATTTCACCATAATTATGTTTGGATTATTTGCTGTGGTATCGCTTCAAAAAAGTGTAAGAGATAGGCTTGAAGGATACCCAGTTACCGATTTATATTATGGTATTTGCTGGTTTGCCACTATATTATCTATTACCTTATTGGCAATAGGCTTGTGGAATGCCACATCTATTTTGCCTAGCGAAAAAGGATACTATGCTTTTTCGTTTCTCTTGGCACTGTTTGGAGCCATTGCCGTTCAAAAAAATACAAGAGACAATCAGCAAAACAATAAACAAGAATAGAATCTAATTTTATTTTTAAATAATAAAAGGAAGGTGGTTTGGCTAAAATTCAAACCACTTTTTTTCATTGGTTTTTTTTCCTGTAATCTATCTTTTCACTGACAAATTTGAATGAACTGATATTGAAAATACAAACTTCAAGCACAGTTTTGGCTAAAGCCAAATGGTGTTTTTATTTATTCCACGCCCTAAAGGGCGCGGCAATGGATATTTGCAACATGATAATTTGGTATGACAATGGATATTTGCAACAAAATAATTTGGTATGACAATGGATAATAGCAACAGAATAATTGGGTGTGGAAATAAATAGTAGAAACAAGTAAATTGGCGTGACAATTAAACTTTTAAAATAATCATTTTCAAAACTTATTCTTCACTTTTAATTAAATCTCTCAATTTTTCGAGCTTAGAAAATAATTTTTTAAAAAACTGATTTCTCTGTTTTTCGCTTATTCCACTAATTAAATTCGATTTTTTTATTAAATTTTTAAGCCATTCTTCTGCTTCATTTACAAAAAGTGAGTTGGTAGTTGTCATCATATTAAAAGTATTATAACTCACGTAAGAAACTTTATTGCCTCCAATATTTGCTACTATGCTATTGTTACCAACCATTACTTCACTGTGATACAATTTAAAATTTTCTTTTCCAGAGCTTAATTTACTGCTTGTAGTAGCCATTTTTTGTAAAATATTTATTTCATTTTCAATGGCTTCACAAATTTTTAAAGCTACTTCTTTCGATTTAAAAAAACCACTTCCCCAAAAGTATTCTACTTGTTTTAAAGTGGAGTTAAAAGTATCTTCTGTCCATATTTCAATTGAAGAGGTTTGATTGTAATAATAGGAAATATCTTTAGACATTTGAACTAAATCATCATCAATTAAAGTTTCATCAAAGTTACTTTCTACATAATCTTTATCGGCAAGTATTGTTTTTAGCCAATAAAACAATTTGAATTTAATAAGTAATTCATCGTTAAAATGGTGCCAAATAGGAACGTCATCAGCAGAATAAATGATAGCATTCTCGGGTCTGGCACTTATTATTTTAAGGTTGTTTAAAATATTACTTAACCATAGTCTAAAATTTTGTTTGTTGTGATCAAGTAACTTAAAATCGAAGGTTACAGTATTAGTGTTTTTTTCAACTTCCTCATCAAACTTAATTTTATATGCTTTACATAAAATACTAACTTCATTTATATCAAATAATTTTTCACATCTAATTCTTCGGTACGCACTGTCGTTACTTAAATTAAGTAAATCGGCAATACACTGTACCAAATTTTCGTTAACTGGAATTACCGATTTTATTTTATTGATAAATTGAATTTGTATGCTTTTGGTTTCTTCGGCTGTCATAAATTTTAAATAAACACTACTTTTCTTATAATTAATATTTTGCAAAATAAACAAAACACAAAAAATTATTTGCAAAAAATGCAAAATTCATTGTTGATACTTCAATTTAATTAAAAAAATATTGGTTTATGCAATTATTTTATCTTAAAGTTGTGTTATTCAATTTCCAAAAGTTAATTAATATAATTCTATTTGTAGCACAATTAAAAACAAAAAATATTATGAAAAATTTAAAATTAATCTCAAAACTTACACTGGTATTTGTTACTTCTTTAGTAATTACTTTAAACTTAAATGCACAAGTTAAAAAACCTACATTAACTGTATTAAATATTGATAGCAAAGGCTTGACTTTAGATGCACAACAATTGGGTAACATACTTAGAACGGAATGCGAAAAACTTGAAACTTATGATGTACTTGACAAATACGATGTAGCTCACAAAATAGAAAAAAACAAGTTAAACATTGATGGTTGCTATGGTAAAAGTTGTTTGCTCGAAATTTCAAAAGTTATTACTACAGATTATTTTATGACTGGAGGAGTAGAACTAATTGGTTCAAAAATTACTGTTACCATTCGATTAATTAATGTAAAAAATGAAAGCATTGAAAAAACTAAAATTGAAGAATTTAACAACCTTCCAAACGAAATTCAACCCATGATAAATATAACCTTGAAAAAAATGTTTGATTTAAAAAATGATGAAGAATTAGTTTCTAAATTAACTAAGCCATTCGATTATGAAAACACATTTAATAATCCTGATCAAACTAGAGTTAGTTTAGAGGGACCAAGGTTCGGTTACACATTTATATTTGGGGAAAACGCAGGCATTTTATCAAGTAAAAAATCGGAAGGTGGTTTTGAAGTAAACCCAGCATTTTTTCAGTTTGGTTACCAGTTTGAAAAACAATATTTAAACGAAGGTAATTTTCAGGCATTGTTTGAGTTTATTCCAATGATTTCAGGTATTGACCAAGGATTGATCATACCAAGTTTAGCCGTTTTAAATGGATTTAGAAATAACAAAAATGGATGGGAAATTGGTTTTGGACCAATTATTACATTTGCTCAAAAATTAGAAGGAGCTCCAGATCCTACTAATAATAATATTTTTACCTCAGTAGGCGATTTACAAAGAAGAAATGTAACAAAATATGATAAAGTAAAGAGATTAGATAGCAGAGGAGATTATGAATTAGTTGGTTCAGTAGTATTGGCATTAGGTAAAACCATAAAAAGTGGTCGTTTAAACATTCCAATAAATTTTTGGGCTACTATTCCAAATTCTGATGGTTTTAGAGCAGGAATTTCATTCGGATACAATTCGAAGACAAATTAAAAATCAAACAATTTTTTCATTAATTAAAAAATTATGTTATGAAAAAAACAACTTTATTATTGTTTATTTTTATTCAATTAATTGCTAAATCTCAAAATGCAAGATTATTAAATGTTAATGAAAAAATTGTTTTAAAAAACCAAAACTCATTCAGTTTTACTCATAAATATTTTATAAATAACTGCTATAATGGTATAAAATCAAATGAAATTATTTATCAAAATATTAATATTTTGCATAATGGAATTGATTATGGATTGAGTAATTATTTATCAGTTGGAGCAAACGTATTAACGTATATTCCTTCAAGTTTTTTTAATTTACATTTCAATAGTCAAATAGATTTAAACGAGTATTTAAAAATTGGCGCTTCTTATAACATTTTTTTTATAGCGGGTAACTTAAATAAAGAAAACGTTTCAAGTAAAAAATTTGAATTATTATCGGGTGGAATCACTATTGGTAATTTAAATAATAATTTAACTTTTACTGTTGCTAAAGGCCATATACAAAAATTGGGTAATATTGGAAGCATAGACGAAAATTTTAACAATTTGGCTTATTCCTTGAGTGGCATGGCTGAAATTGATAAGAACTTTTTATTCATTTCAGACAACTTTTTTATGCATGAAATTGATGAGAAATTTTTTAGCTTAGGTTTTAGAAAAATAGATGGTAATTTTTCTTACGATTTTGCATTAATGGGTAATACCTATAAAAAAGAAAATGATGCTGTCAATTTAAATAATGGAACTAAAACCTATAAAGATGATTTTAGGATATATCCTTATTTATCAATAAACTATTTAATAAAATGAATTTAAATACTTTTATTAACTTAAAAAAAAGTAATGATAAACTAGTTTTAGTATTTATTTTCTCAATCTGTTTAGGTTTAAAATTAAACGCACAAAATAGTGATTCAACAGAAATAAAAAACTTAAAAATAGATAGTTTAAATATAGTTGATGTTACTTTAAAAGATGGTGGTAAAGTAAAAGGTTATTTAGTTTTAACAAACAAAACAGAAATTAAAGTTTACAACGAAATAATAGGAATAATTACCATTCCATTTGCAAACATTATAACTATTAAAAAAAGTAACATTAATACTGAACCCGAAAAATTCAATAGCCAAGTAAAACCTAAAAATCCAAACAATACAGAAATTGTAAAACTTGGAGATTATGAAGAAAATTCTGCATATATATTTAGCGATTTTGAACCACAAATTTATACCCATAAATATTTTATAGGAAACAATTATTATGGTTTAAAAAAGAAAGAATTTGTATATCAAAATTTATGGGTATTATATAACGGAATTGATTATGGTTTAACTGATAATTTTTCGATTGGTGGAGGTTGTTTAATGATGTTTGCTACTGGTTTTGTTAATTTTCATTTACGTGGACAATTTGAATTAAATGAATACATAAAACTAGGTTGTGCTTATAATTTGTTTTATGTAGCTAGCTATTGGAGTAAAACATTTGGTATTTTTACAGGTGGAGTAACAATAGGGAATAAATTTTCGAATATTTCATTAAGCATGGGTAAAGGAAATTTAAGAAATAATGAACCTAATGGCCCATCAAATCCTGATTTAAATAATTATGGTTATGTTATAAGTGGAATGTTAAAACTGAATAAAAAAATATATTTAATAACTGATAATTTTTTAATGAACAAATACGATGAAAAATATTTTAGCTTAGGTTTTAGATTTCTAGGTAAAAATACTGCTTTCGATACAGGATTAATGGGAAACACTTATATGGTTCAAAAAGATGGATATTACAACCAAACAAATGGAAATTACGTATATGAAAAAACAGAAAGTGCTTTTTTTTATCCATTCTTAGCTTTAACTCATAAAATTAATTAACTAAATTTTAACCAAATATGAAATTACTATTTAAAACTTTTATTCTTTTATTCTTTTGCATTGTTACAAATGGTTTGTATGCTAATGAACCAACTGTAAATAAAATAGATTCACTAGATGAATGCATTGTAACGCTTAAAGATGGTAGTACTTTAGTTGGAAAAATTATTTCATCTAATTCCGTTGACATAAAGTTACAAACTACATCGGGGGTTATCACAATTAATCAATCTAATATAGTTTCTATTGTTTTAAAAAAGAATGCTATTAAATATAACAACTATAACCAAAACTATAATTCAACTTATGAAAGATTAAGTAACTACGATAAGCTTACTACTATAGAAGTAAACCACAAGTATTTTTGGAATAACAATTATATGGGAATAAAAAAGAACGAATTTTATTTTCAAAACATTTGGGTTTTATACAATGGATTAGATTATGGCATAAGCGATAATTTTTCAATAGGTGGAGGCTTATTGTTTTTAGGTGTAGCAGGTTTTGTTAATATACATGCTAGAGCGCAAATTGAATTAACCGAAAATTTTAGTATGGGCTTGGCTTATAATTATTTTGTAGCTTCTACTTTTTATGATTTTAACGATAGACCTGCAAATTTAGGTTTCATGTCTGGTGGGTTTACTTACGGAAATGCAAAAGCAAATATTAGTGTAAGTGGAGGTAAATTTCAAGTTCCAAATGATAGAGGTAATTCATTTATCACAAACCCTAGTAAAATGGGTTTAATATTGTGTGGTTCAGTAAAATTAGGTAGTAATTTAAATTTAATAACCGATAATATTTTAATGGATAAAACAATAAATTTAAATTGCTTAGGTATGAGAATAAGTAGTACAAAATCAACCTTCGATGTAGGAATGATGAGCTTTGGAAATGGCAATTTAAGAGAAAGTTCATTAAATTTAATACCTTACTTAGCCATGAATTATAAAATTAGATAATTTGAATTTAATGCTGCTAACAAAGACTTTTTGTCTTATAATCAATTGTTTAAAAGCTCAATTTTTATTTTATTAAGCCAGTAATTCTTATTTACGTTTTTTATGTGCCAATAATTCTGTAATTTTTCAATGGAGTTAAAATTGACGATTAAGTAAAAAATAAAAATTATGAACTTAAATAACTTTACCATAAAATCGCAAGATGCGGTGCAGGAAGCGTTACAAATAGCTTTACAAAACGGTCAACAAGCCATTGAACCTGCCCACTTATTAAAGGCATTGATTCAAACCGATGAAAATGTAATTTCTTTTTTATTAAAAAAGTTAAATGTAAACCAAGGCCGAATAGAATCGGCTATTGATGCAATGATAAAAGGCTACCCAAAAGTGGTTGGTCAAAGTCAATACCTTTCTAACGATGCGAACCAAGTATTATTAAAAGCACAATCGTTTTTAAAAGAATTTGGCGATGAATTTGTATCGGTTGAGCATATTTTATTGGCTTTATTAGATTCGAAAAATTCGGTTTCAACTTTGCTTAAAGATGCTGGAGTAAACGATAAAGATTTAAAAGCTGCAATTAATGAATTAAGAGGTGGTCAAAAAGTTACCTCACAAACAGCAGAAAGCCAATATAATGCTTTAAATAAATACGCAAAAAACTTAAATGAATTAGCACAAAAAGGAAAACTTGACCCAGTAATTGGGCGAGATGAAGAAATACGTAGGGTTTTACAAATACTAAGTAGAAGAACTAAAAATAATCCTGTTTTAATTGGAGAACCGGGAGTTGGAAAAACTGCTATTGCCGAAGGTTTGGCTCACAGAATTATTAATGGCGATGTTCCTGAAAATTTAAAAACAAAAAAGATTTACTCGTTAGATATGGGTTCGTTAATTGCGGGCGCAAAGTTTAAAGGCGAGTTTGAAGAACGATTAAAATCGGTAGTGAAAGAGGTAATAAGTGCTGATGGGGAAATAATATTATTTATTGATGAAATACACACTTTAGTTGGTGCGGGTGGCGGAGGCGAAGGTGCAATGGATGCAGCCAATATTTTAAAACCTGCATTGGCTCGTGGCGAATTGCGCAGCATTGGTGCAACTACTTTGGCCGAATACCAGCGATACATTGAAAAGGATAAAGCCTTAGAAAGACGATTTCAAAAAGTATATGTAGAAGAACCCGATACTGAAGATGCCATTTCAATACTACGAGGATTGAAAGAAAGATACGAAGTACACCATAAAGTTCGAATTAAAGACGATGCAATTATAGCTGCGGTAGAGCTTTCGCAAAGGTATATTTCCGACCGTTTTTTACCCGATAAAGCCATTGATTTAATGGATGAAGCGGCTGCCAAATTGCGTTTAGAAATCGATTCTGTTCCTGAAGAGTTAGATCAATTGGATAGGCGCATTATGCAATTGGAAATAGAACGTGAAGCCATAAAACGCGAAGGAGATGACGATAAAGTAAAAAATTTAGCCGAGCAAATAGCCAATTTACAAGCAGATAGAAACGAGTTAAAAGCAAAATGGCAAAGCGAAAAAGTAGTTGTGGAAGGCATTCAAGCCAGTAAAAAAGAAATTGAAAACCTAAAACACGAAGCTGAGCAAGCGGAAAGAAATGGCGATTTTGCTAAAGTAGCTGAAATACGCTATGGTAAAATTAAAGATGTTGAAAATAAACTAAACGAATTTAAAGCCAAACTTGACGAAGCCCAAAACCATTCGCCAATGGTAAAAGAAGAGGTAACTGCTGATGATATAGCCGATGTTGTTGCTCGCTGGACTGGTATTCCGGTTACAAGAATGTTGCAAAGCGAAAGAGAAAAATTATTGCACTTAGAAGAAGAATTACATAAAAGAGTTATAGGGCAAGAAGAAGCCATATCGGCAATTAGCGATGCTATAAGAAGAAGCCGTGCAGGATTGAGTGACCCTAAAAAACCAATTGGCTCTTTTATATTTTTAGGAACTACAGGAGTTGGAAAAACCGAATTGGCCAAAGCCTTGGCCGAGTTTTTATTTAACCAAGAAAGTGCATTGGTAAGAATAGACATGAGCGAATACCAAGAAAAGCATACCGTAAGCCGTTTAATTGGTGCGCCTCCAGGATATGTTGGTTACGAAGAAAGTGGCCAATTAACGGAAGCTATACGCAGAAGACCTTACTCAGTTGTGTTATTAGATGAAATTGAAAAAGCCCATCCTGATGTATTCAATATATTGCTTCAAGTATTAGACGATGGAAGACTAACTGATAACAAAGGCAGAACTGCTAATTTTAAAAATACCATTGTGATTATGACTTCAAACATAGGTTCGCACTTAATACAAGATAGCTTTGAGCAAATGGAAAATGAAGATAGCGATAAAGAAGCCATAACAGCCAAAGCAAAAAATAATGTTATGGAGTTATTGCGAAAACAAATTCGCCCTGAGTTTTTAAATAGAATTGACGATATCATAATGTTTACTCCTTTAAGTAGAGAAAATGTAAGAGACATTGTAAACTTACAATTTGAAGGATTAAAACAAACTTTGTTAAACCAACAAATTGAATTAAACATTACCGAAGAAGCTTTAGACTGGTTATCGCAGTTAGGTTACGACCCACAATATGGAGCCAGGCCATTAAAAAGAGTAATGCAACGAAGAATTTTAAACGAACTTTCGAAAGAAATATTGGCAGGAAATGTTAAAAAAGACTCGAATATATTAATTGGTTTAGATAGTAATCAGCAGTTTATATTCGAAAATAAGTAATTTTTTAATTTTATGAACAGTATTATAAAAAAGTGGATATACTGTCAATACATTTAATTTTGGTGTTTGAAATAAGTTATTAGCTTCGCTTTCTATAATTTTAACAAAAAATGGATACTTCAAAAATGATTAAGGCTTATTGCCTAAAAACAAAAGAAAAAAATGTACCAATGCACGAAGCAGTAGTTTCTAAAACAGCTAAAGGTGGTTACATTGCTAAAGGAAATGATGGTAAAGGAAATAAAATGGCTGCAATAATGGGCGAAAAAGCTGTATTGCAAGCTATTAAAGATGGAGTTGCAAAGCAAGATTTTTAATATATTTTCTTCACGAAATTAAAAGCCGTTTTACTATAGTAAGGCGGCTTTTT
>JBAXCN010000044.1:0-25314 GCA_037141455.1 Bacteroidota bacterium | reverse complement strand
TGATGAAGGCGATAGACCAAGAGGAAGGATTTTGAAATAAAGAATAAATATCGAAATTCAAATAACGAAAAACGAATATCGAAAATCGAATAACGAAAATCGAATAACGAAAATCGAATAACGAAAATCGAAAAACGAATAACGAAATTCGAATAACGAATAACGATCAACGAATATTGCATAGCAAACTATACACCGTATAAATCATTGTGATTACTGATAACTAAAAGAAAATTACATTTGAATTTTTATTTAAAGTACTCAAAATACACTAAAATTTATGCAAAAAAGCAAATTAGCTTTAAACAAATACTTAAAATACTGTGTGGTTTTTATGTTATTTATTTTTACCAATAAATACAAAGTTACGGCCCAACGAACAGCTATTTACGAAGACCAAACACGAGTATACCAGCGTGCATTAGAGCTTTTTGATAAAGAAAAGTATGGCGCTGCTCAAAAGCATTTTAATTTATTTGCTCAAAATTGCAAAGACGAAGTCTATATACTAAATGCTAATTATTACGAAGCTGTTTGTGCAATGGAATTAGCCAATAACGATGCCTTAAAAATGTTTCAGGTACTTATAAAAAAGTATCCACAATACGATAAAGCTGAATTGGCAAAATACCAGATAGGTCGTTTTTATTATAGGAATAAAGATTATAAAAAAGCTGTTGTTTACTTAAATAATTTTGATGATAGTTATTTGGGCGAAAATCAATATTTGGAATATTATTTTATTAAAGGATTTAGTAATTTTAAGATTGAAAACTATAATGAGTCACAAAAAGCATTTAAGAATATTAAAGATCAAAAAACCAAGTACTATGAAGCTGTAAATTATTACTATGGATATGTAAGTTACAAACAAAATGATTACAGCGAAGCGTTAGAACATTTTGGAAGAGTAAAAAACCATAAAACTTTTGGCCCATTAAGTAACATTTATGTTGCCCAAATTTATTTTTCAAAAAAAGACTATAAACAAGTAATAAAATACTGTGATACCATAACCAATAACGAAGTAGCAATAGATGTTGCAGGAATGTTAGGCCAGTCGCACTATATAGAAAGGAATTATATTAAAGCTTTGCCTTATTTAGTAAAATACATGAACGAAGCACCAGCAATTCCTAGTAGAAACGATTTTTACAGATTGGCTTATGCTTATAAAATTAACAAGCAATATGACAAGGGGATAGAATATTTTTTAAAAATAACAGAGGAAACCGATACGCTATCGCAGTACACTTATTTTCAATTAGCCGAATGTTATTTGGCAATTGATAAAAAACCAAATGCAAGATCAGCTTTTAACAAATGCTTAACACTTGGTTTCATAAATCAATTAAACGAAGAAGCGTTATACAATTCAGCGAAGTTAAGTTACGAAACATCAACAAGCAGTTCAGCACTAACTAACTTAACTACATTTATAGAAACGTATCCAAAATCGAAATACATTTCAGAAACAAAAAGTTTGATTAGTAACTTATTATTAACTAGTAAAAACTATAAAGAAGCCATAAAAATACTGGAAAGTATAAACGATAAAGACGAAAAAGATTTATCGAACTTACAAAAAATATATTACTATAGAGCCGAAGAATTATATTTACAAAACGAATATAAATTAGCTACTAATTATTTCAATAAAGTTATAGAATCAGGTAGTTACGCCAAGCAAATGGTAGGATTAAGTTATTTTTGGTTAGCAGAAATTAATTACAAAAACAATGATTTTAACCAAGCAATTACTGAATTTAAAAAAGCACAAACTTCCAATGAAATTAAAACCACTCGTTTTTATAATATTTCGTTTTATAGTTTAGGTTACGCTTATTTAAAAACACAAGATTACTCCAACGCCATAGAAAGTTTTAAAAAATATGTAGAGCTTGACAGTAAAATAAGCAATCCAGAAGTATATACTGATGCAGTTACAAGAACTGCAGATTGTTATTTTGCTGCAGGCAGTTATTTAAAGGCAATTGATTATTATAATATTGTTGTAAATAAAGATTTGAATGGAAGTGATTATGCCATGTATCAAAAAGCAATGATATTGGGTGTGGTAAAAAATCCAACTGAAAAAATTTACACATTAAATGGATTAATTGAACGGTATCCAAAATCGGTTTTTATTGATGATGCCTTGTTTGAAAAAGCAGATGAGCAATTAAAAAACAATAATTTAACTGATGCTTTAAAAGGTTTTAATAATATTATTGATAACTATGTTAGGAGTTCATATATAAGAAAAGCTTATTTAAATAAAGGGTTAACGTTATTTAATATGGGTAAAGACGAAAATGCAATTTCTACCATGAAAGCACTTTCGGTAAATTATACAAACTCTGATGAAGCACGTCAGGGGTTAGTTGTTTTAAAAAATATATTGGTAAGCAAAGGGGAAAGCGATATGTATTTCGATTTTATAAAAAGCTTACCAAACATGGTTGAGTCTGCGTCTGCTCAAGATTCTATTACTTACCAATCGGCTTTTAATAATTATAAAACAGGAGTTGAAAATTTTGACAAAAAAGATTTTACAACTGCAAACAACAATTTTGCTAAAGCAAGTAAAGGTTTTGGTAATTATTTAAATCGTTTTGCTGGTGGATATTTTACAGCTAAAGCTTATTACTATAAAGCAGAAAGTGATAATGTTTTAAAAGCTTATGATGATGCTTTAGTTGGATATGAATACACTGCAAATAATATAAGAAGTGATTTTACTGAACGTAGTACACGCCAAACCGCTGTAATATATTTTGTTAAAAAGAATTATGAAAAAGCATTTGAATATTACTCGGCTTTGGAGCGAATAGCTGGAAATAAAGACAACTTACAAGTTTCGTTATTGGGTCAACTTAGGGCGGCAACCAATATGTTAAAAATGGATACTGCCACTCAAGTATCTTTTAAATATATAAATTCACGAATAGGAACTAAAGAAGGGTTAAATGAAGCAAGGTTAAACATTGGTCGTTATTATATTAATAAAAATAAAGCCGACAGTGCTTTAGCCGAATTTAATTATTTATTAAAAGAAAATGCAGGTAAAGCAATAGGTGCAGAGTCAGCTTACAATTTAGCTTTTATACAGTTTTTAAAGAAAGATTATAAAACCAGTACCAAATCAATTTTTGATATGAGTGAAAACTATAGCAAATACGAATTTTGGGTTGCCAAAGGATTTATTTTATTGTCGGATATTTACGTGGTACAAAAAGATTATTTTCAAGCAAAAGCTACGCTGCAAAGTATAATTGATGAATACAGTAAAGACGATTTAAAAATAATAGCTTTAGAAAAATTAAAGAAGCTAGAAGAAGATGAAGCAAAAGGTAAATTGGAGCAAAAGAAAAAAGTGGAAGACAGAATTAAAAGCCGTGATTAATTAATTTAAAATTATAAAAAAGCACTTAAATGAAAACCATTAAAATATATATAGCAATAACTTTTTTTGTATTAAAATCGTTACATGTTTCGGCTCAAAAAGATTCGTTAGATGATGGATTGACAGTAAATATAAAATATGTGCCAACATTATCCGAATCTATAAAAATTCCGGTAAATCCAAATCCTGAACAACCAATAAGTACCAATCCTGTTTTTACTTATAAAGTTCCCGATTTAAATACTGAAACAACTCCTACAATTTATACCATTAAGCCCATTAGCTTAGGAAATGCTTTGTTGCCTAAATTAAAAAACAATTATTTCAGATTTGGGTTTGGAAATTATACAACTCCAATGGCCGAAGGTTATATAAATAGCATGAGAAATAAAACATGGAACAGTGGTATTTTCTTTAAACATTTATCATCTCAGGGCGATAGAGATTTTAATAATTTTAGTAATAATACTTTGGCTATGCATAGCAAAAAGTTTTTTAACAACTCAGCTTTTAGTACGTCAGCTTTGTATCACAGGAATGTAGTTTATAATTATGGTTTAACAAATTTATTAAAAGACTTTAAAACCAATAATACCGACACTTTAAAAAATATTTATAATTTATTTGATTTAAATTTAAGTTTTGAAAATTTAAAGGTTGATACTGTTCATTTACAATATAAATTCGATTTGAATTATTACTATCTTTCCAATAATTTTAGTTTTGCAGAACATAACTTCAAATTGGCAGGAAACTTTTCGAAAGTTATAAGTAACATGCCTTTTACATTGCATACGGGCATTAATAGTATCAGTAATATTGTAAACCAAAATGTAGTGCAACGAACTGCTTTTGTTTTTAATCCACGTTTAAATTTAAACGATGAAATGTATTACATAAACTTAGGTTTTAATTACACTTATTTTGCCGATAGTTCAAACGAAACAGGTAGAAACCATTTTTATCCTGTAGCTGAAGCAGCATACCACGTAGTACCTAATAAATTTACTGTTTTAGGAGGATTATCGGGTAATTATTCTATAAATAATTTTAGAACTATTAATTCAGAAAATCCTTTTGTAAGGAATTATAATTTTAAAAATACCAATAACCAATTTGAAATGTATGTAGGTTTAAAAGGGCATATTACTAATGGACTAAATTATAACATAAAAGGAAGTATAGCCAATATTAAAGACTTATTGTTTTTTGTACAAGATTCTAACTCATTTCAAAAACCAATTTACGATGATGGAACAGTTACCTTAACCACTTTATCTGCAGATATTAGCTACCAAATTGGAGATAAATTGAGAGTGGCTCTGTTTTCGAAATTGTATAATTATAGTTTAAGTAAATTGCAGTTTGCATATAACAGACCAAATACCGAAGTGAAATTGAACACAACATACAATATTGGCGATAAGTTTATGTTAAGAGCTGATGTGTTTTATATTGGTGAAAGAATTGGTGGAATTACAAATCCAACAACAGGAAATAAAGATAATTTAAGCGAAATAAAGCTAAACCCTTTTGTTGACTTAAACCTTGGAATTGACTATAGATACAATAAAAACGTTTCAGTATTTATAAACTTAAATAACATGGCCGCTGCGCGTTACATGCGTTTTGTAAATTACGATGTAAACGGTTTTAATGGTTTAGGTGGCGTTACTTTAACTTTTTAAAACTATTACTTAGGCCTATATTTACTTTCTTTTAGTATTTTAACCCAATCGGTTTCATTAATAGTAGGTGTTCGGAAAATGGTATGGGAGTATATTATCTAAAGTCGCGGAATTTTAATTCTTTAGCACGTGTATCGTTAGCCTTGCGTTAGAAAAATAATCCTTTTTGGTATGAGTGCAATTTTGTGATCGGAATAAAATTTTAATAGGTAATCATCTATGTTTAATATATCATTTCAATTATTTTTTAACTTAATTTGTATTTTAAAACAGCTATAAATTGCAACTAATAAGTAAAGAATTCATTCACAAATTTATCAAAGAGAACAAAATTGATTTAAAATCGACACATGGTAAATTATGCTTTCCTATAATAAACAGGATTTACCAGAAAATGTTAGTTGGAATAAAATTTCCTAGCATTAAAATTGATGATAATTTAATTATTGATGGCCATCACAGATATTTAGCTTCTTTACTAGCAAATACTGATTTAGAAACCATTCCTTCCAATAAAACATCTGCAACAATTGTGTATGATTGGAATGAGGTTGTTTTTGATGTTAATGATTGGGATACAGATGCCAAAATACTGATGTTAAATGAGCAAGATGCTAATAACAATAACATTACATTGAAAGAAATAATTGAATTACTTAAATAAATTGTACCTTTGTAATTATGTTAATCTTTTTAGACATAGATGGTGTAATGGTTCCTGCTAAAAGTTGGAAAAATCCTGAATTATTAGATGATGGATTTCCTGCATTTAGTTCAAAAGCTGTTCATGTGCTTCAGCAATTAATAACTAATGATACCACTATTATGCTTACAACTTCTCACAAGACTAGTTACACATTGACTCGTTGGAAAGAAATTTTTAAGACAAGAGGAATCGAAATTAATACTATAAAATCGTTGGATGAAAATACTAACTTCTTAAATAGAAAAGATGAAGTGTTGAATTGGTTTAACTTAAATAATGTGAGTGAAAAATTTGTAATCATTGATGACGATAAATCTTTGAATGGACTTCCAGATTTTTTAAAGACTAAGCTAATTTTAACTAGTCCTTTGATTGGTCTTACAGAAAGTCATTTAGAAGAAATAAAGGAAATACTAAGTCAAAAGTTACAAATTTCATAAAGTGATATTCCATCCAAAATATTTTACAATTAAAACCTACGAGCAATAACTTGTAGGTTTTTTTAGTTTTATTCGTTCGTTCGAAGTGTAAAATGCACTAACCCAATTACCATTTTTTTAAACTACAAAAACACCTAAATTACAAGCCTATAAAGGGCTTGCAAGGTTGTGTTGGTTATGGCTAACAATTCTTTTTCACATTGGTATCACATAACTGGAACTGATGAACTATATATACCATACCTGAATGATTTTTAATAAATCACATTTGAAAAGGATAAAAAACTATAAACTATTATTTAGGCCTATAGTTACTTTCTTTTAGTATTTTATCCCAATCTACTTCATTCATTATTTCTTCCAAACTGGCTCCTGATTTATCGGCATAATTTTCAATAATTTTGTATCCAGTATAAACACCAATCATAGGTGCACTTTCTTGTGGTATTCCATCGGCTGAAGTAAACGGACCATCGGTTAAAAAACGCATGTATTCAGAAGGATTTTTTTGATATAACAATTTTTTTTCAATTAAATATTCCCAAAGTTGACTTTCGCTTTCATTACACCAAGCCATTTGTTTATTGGTATATCCAAAAATTAAAGTATCATTTATTTCTGGTAATAATTTTTTTGCGAAATACCTAACCTTTCCTTCAAACAACATGTATGCTAAAAATCGCTTGTCTTTTAATTGTCTATCAAAATTTGCAATAGCCAACGATTTTAATGTGTTTGGTACTATATAATTTCTTTGCATTTTGGCTCGCATAAAACCTGGGAAATTTTCGGGATAGAACAAATAGTCTTTACCCAAATACATGTCTAAACTAATTCCAATTATACTATCGTAAGCGCATTGGGCTTCAATAAATTCCGATAAATAGCTTATAAACTGTGGAACTGAGGCATTTTTAAATTCTTTTTTATACCTATCCATTGCAAGCGATAATGCTGCTTCTTCCTCATTTAAATTTGGAAAAACACTGTCCACATCATGCTTTAAAAACCTAATTCCTTCAAATTTTACAAACCCTGAAATACTTTTTGCATAATCAGGATCATTTATTTGAGGCAATAAACCCAATGTATTTTCGCAATATCCTATATAAAACGTTTTATATTTTTTATTTAATTTATTGAAAAAATCTACATTTACTAAATTTGTATCTGCTGGAATTAAATCTTGTTCAAATCTAATAACTGAAATAGGTGTTACCTTTTCTGCTTGTTCTTTAATAGTTTTATCTCCTCCACATGAACTAGTAAAAAATAGAAGTAAAAAAATATTAGTGATTTTAGAAAAACTATTGATAAATTGCATTGCTTTCATGGCAACAAAAATATGAGAATTAAAAACATTTTTACTGTAATAATTTTAATTGGAAGTTTAAATAACTTATTTGCTCAAGATACAAATAGTGCATTGAGCAGAGATCAATCATTATACGAATTTGGATTAAGAATTTCGCCACAAATAAGCTGGAGTAGCCCTGATAGTAAAAGTATTAAAGATGGTGGCTCAAGTTTAGATTGGAATTTTGGGTTTCATGTAGCTAAAAAATTTACTGATAGATACGCCATTGCATTTGAAGTAAATGTGTTGAATATGGTTTCGAAAATTAAGATGTCTGATACTGTTAAAGTGTTTAGAAACAATTTTACGGATTCAACTTCAGATATGGCATTGAATTATTTCTTAAGGTATTTAGAAGTTCCTTTTATGTTTAAAATGACTTCAGAGCCAATAAAAGACAGATGGAGAATTTATGGAGAATTTGGAATAGGTTTAGGTTTTTTAATAAGAAGTAAAGTTGATGTGAATTCATCGGTATTAAAACTTGAAAATGTAGATGTAAATAATCCAGATGCACAAGATGAATTTAAAATAAGAAATAAAACTACAAATGCAGATAATGACATTAAGATAAGTTTTTTACGCCCATCGTTTATAATAGGTGGAGGTGTTACTTACGATTTATTTGGGCAAACAAAAATATATGCAGGCTTGCGTTACGATGGTGGATTAATTGACCATTTAAGTGATAACAGATGGGAAGCAAGAAATAGTTTTACAGCTTTAAATATTGGTATTATTTTTTAATAAGCATATTCGTTTTAATATTGAAAGTAACTTTAGCACAACTAAATTACCATACAGGTAATTTCGAATACAATTCAAATAAAATAATTGAAGCAATAAACAAAGCTAAAAAAAATAATATTGATTTAATAGTATTTTCAGAGCTTTCAGTTTGTGGTTATCCTCCTCGCGATTTTTTAGAATTTAACGATTTTATAAATTTATGTATCAGCAATGTTCATTTAATTGCATCGCATTGCATAGGTATTGCCGCAATTGTTGGCTCTCCTACAATTAATCCAAAAATAGAAGGTAAAGATTTATTCAATTCAGCATACTTTTTAGCAAATGGAAAAGTAGAACAAATTATAAATAAAACACTTTTACCCAACTACGATGTGTTTGACGAATACAGGTATTTTGAACCTAACAGTGTTTTTGAAATAGTTAATTATAAAGATAAAAAAATTGCTGTTACTATTTGTGAAGACCTTTGGAATTTAAATCCAAATCCAATGTACATTCATTCGCCAATGGATGAATTGATCAAACAAAATCCTGATTTAATCATCAACATTGCAGCATCACCTTTTAGTAAAACTCAAATTCAAACCAGGCTTGATGTGTTAAAAAGCAATGCCATAAAATATAATTTACCTCTTATTTACGTAAACCATATTGGTGCTCAAACTCAATTAATTTTTGATGGTGGAAGTTGTATTATTGACAGCAATGGCAATATTTTGAAACAATTGGAACATTTTAAAGAAGAAGTTTTAAATATTGATTTAAACGAATTAAATTCAATAAAACCTATTGAAGATTTAAAGCAAAATGATTTAATAAATTATGCCAATATAGAAGAAGCTTTGGTGTTAGGTATAAAAGAATATTTTAGAAAACAAGGCTTTAGTAAAGCAATTTTAGGCTTGTCGGGAGGGATAGATTCAGCATTGGTTTTGTATTTGGCTTCAAAGGCTTTGGGCAATCAAAATGTATTAGCAGTTATGTTGCCATCGCAATACAGTAGCAACCATTCTATTTCCGATTCTGAAAAACTAGTAGAAAATTTAGGCGTTAAAAGCAATAAAATTTCAATTGAAGATACCTTTAATACTATTCAAAAAACGTTGGCTAAGCAATTTGAAAACACCGAATTTGGAATAGCAGAAGAAAACATTCAGAGTAGGAGTAGAGCGGTTATTTTAATGGCTTTGGCCAATAAATTTGGTTACATTTTATTAAACACATCTAACAAAAGTGAGTTGGCGGTTGGATACGGAACTTTGTATGGCGACATGTGTGGAGGCATTTCAGTAATTGGCGATTTATACAAAACGGAAGTTTTTGAACTTTGTGAATTTATAAATAGAAACGAAGAAATTATACCTAAAAATATTATTACCAAAGCTCCAAGTGCTGAGTTAAGACCAAATCAAAAAGACAGTGATTCGTTGCCCGATTATAAAATTTTAGATGCTGTTTTAAACTTGTACATTGAGCAAAGAAAAGGACCAAAAGAAATTATTGATTTGGGATTTGATGAAGTATTGGTAAAAAGGACTTTAAAAATGGTGAACAGCAATGAGTGGAAAAGATTGCAAGCACCACCCGTTTTAAGGGTTTCGTTAAAAGCATTTGGACCAGGAAGAAGAATGCCTATTGTAGCCAAGTATTTGGGGTAAATTTAAAATTCTAAATTTAAAATTCTAAATACGAAATTCGTTGGCCATTTGCTTTTTTTTGCGCCCCCGCCAACAATAATATTGCATATATATTAAAATTTGCCCGTGGTTGTGTCTCCTGACCAACCATTCAAATTAGGTTGGTTAGGGACACCCTAAGATAAAGTATAGTATCGTTCAAAATATAAAATTTCGATTTTTTTTTATGCACTATGCAAAAATACCTCAGCTGGAATATTGAAATAATTTTTTAGTTTTTGTGCAGTTTTTAAAGTGATTTCTCGTTTACCAGAAAGTACAGCAGATACATGTCCTTTGCTTCCAATTACCGGCTCTAAATCCTTTGCTTTAATTCCCATTTCTAACATTTTATATTTTATAACTTCCAATGCATCTAGTTCAGGTAACTGATAATGCTTATCATCATAATCCTTTACCAAAACCATTAGTAAATCTAACTCATCATGCTCAGGAGAGTTTGGTGCTACATGAAATATTTCCATTAATCTGATGGATGCATTTTTGTAATCTTCTTCTGTTTTTAATACTTTCCAGTTCATATTTATAGTTTTATATTGGTTAATATTTTTGTATCAAATGAAATTGTTTCAACGTTAATTTTATCGTATTCTTTATGTGTGCCAAACCATATTACATAACATGCATTTTGTATAAAATTTATTGAAACAATTAGTCTAAATTCATTGCCTTTAATATTAAAAACTACTCTGTTATTGTTTACAATACTGGCATTGCCATATACTTTTTTCAATTCATTAAAATTGTTAAAAGTTTGTTTCGAAAACTCATTATACCATATTAATAATTGTGTTTCTGCTAGAGGATAGTTTTTGATATAATATAAAATAGTCTTCTTAACAAGGATTTTCATATGCAAATATAATAAAAGTTTTCAATTTGCAAACTTTTCAATTTGGTTCTATTTCTGTATTTAGAATAACCACTTACTTTCTTTTAGTAAAAAAAACAAAAGATAAATAGAATAATTAAAAACTATTTGATTATAAATACTTTTTCAGGATTTTCAGCTATATAATTTTGTATTTGATTGATTATATAAAAATTTTCTTTGTATTTTTTTATGTAAGAAATTACTTCATCAGTTTGTTTTGGTTTAACTGTTACGGGTACATAACCCATGCCTATAAAAGTTCCGTTGTTTATCCAAATTACCGAATATTCCTTCCTGTTTCGTCCAATATCAATTATAAAATAACTGTTGTTATTACTTAGGTGAACAACTAAATCGTTTACTTTTGCATTGTATTCGTAAACAGTTATGTTTTTTTTACAAGCACAAATTTCATTTTCACATATTAATTGAACTCCGCTTAATTGCATACATAAATCAAATGTGTTTACAAATTCTCTTATTTGTTCTATGGCATTTATTTTTGAACTAAAAGCCATCAAAGGCTTAATATGTCTATGTTTAGTAATAAGTTCAATTCCCAATCTTATTATTCCACTTCTGTCTTGGTAATCAAACAAACCATATTTGGGTTCGTAGCTTTTTTGTGCTTTATTGTGTTCGGGCCAATTGTTTTTTATTTCGTGCGATTCTAAAATTAAAGCCATTAATTCTGTTGCTGTTTCTTCATAAGAAATAGAATGAATATCGCGTAAAAAATTTTGTTTCTGCCTTGATGAAGAGTTGTTTGAAAAATGACTGCTTATTCTCGATTTTATAGAAATGGCTTTGCCAATGTATACAATTTTCGAACTTTGATTATGAAAGTAATATACTCCTGGTTTGTTTGGTAAACTATCAAATTGTTTTTTAGGTAAATTAGGCGGCAATACTTGCTCTTTCGAATTGCGCTTAAGCATTTTACTTATTTCACCTTCTTCATCTTTTTGCAAAAGCAAACTAAATAGTTTTACAGTGGCATCAGCATCGCCTTTAGCTCTGTGCCTATCGCTTAATGGAATGTTTAAATAGCCACATAAATTACCTAGGCTGTATGATGGATAATTGGGAATAATTTTTCGGCTAAGTCTTACTGTACAAAGTTTATTGGTATTTAAAATATAACCACATTGCGCCAACGAATATTTTATGAATGAGTAATCGAAGTTTACATTGTGAGCTATAAAAATAGTATCGTTTAGTAAATTGTAAATGGTTTCAGCCACTAAATTAAAAGTAGGAGCAGTTTGAACCATTTCATTGCTAATGCCAGTTAACGATTCAATATATCGGGGAATTTCCTTTTCAGGATTAATTAAAGTTTGATAAGTATTGGTAACTTTTTCTCCATCAAAATTAATGATACATATTTCAGTAATTCCATTACTCGATGCATGGCCACCAGTTGTTTCAATATCTACAATTGAATACATTTTTTCTTTCAAATCTCTAGTTTTCTTACTCTTGATCTACCTGTTTTTCGGCTTTTCCTTTTTCTATTCGTTTTAAATTATACAAATACATCACCTCTACTTTTTTTCTAGCCCAAGGTGTTTTTCTTAAAAATACTAAGCTCGATTTAACAGTAGGATTTGTTGTAAAACATTTGATAGAAATTTTTTCGCCCATTTTTTCCCAACCAACGTATTCAACCAAATCTGTTACAATAGTTTCTAACTTTAAACCATGTAAAGGATTATTTGTTTGTGTATTTTCCGATTTATCCATGTTGTAAATATTATTTATTAATTAAAATACACCATTTATTCCCATTTTAAATTTAAAGCGACCCATTTTGAAACGAAATATTTATTTAACTAATTATAAGATATTGAATTCAAGTGTTTTAATATTATGGTATTATTCATGTATTTAAGCAAATTGTTAATATTTTCATATTTATTAGTTTAAGAACTTGTCTTTATAATGAGTGCTTGAAGCAAGTGAGGCGGCTTCTTGCATTGTCGGAGACCAGATGAAGCAAAGAAAACCTGCTACATAGTAGCGGGTTTCTTTATTTATTCACCTTAAAATTTTGTTAAATATTAATGTTGATGACCGCCTTCACCATGCACATGTCCGTGGGTCAATTCTTCAGCAGTTGCTTCCCTTATTCCCAAAACTTCGCCTTCAAAACTTAAATCTGTACCAGCTAATGGATGGCTAAAATCCATTTCAATAAAATCTTTTGTTATAGAAAGAACAGTTCCTTCCATTTCATTGCCATCGTTATCGCTCATTGGTAAATTTGCTCCAACAAATACAAACTCATCTTCTATTTCACCATCTTCGTTTAAAAAAGAATCAATCGGAATTTTTACAATATCATTTACATTTTCGGCACCATATGCATTTTCAGCTAAAATGGTAAATTTAAAGGTATCTCCAATATTTTTTCCTTGAATATTTATTTCAAATTCAGGAACTAATCCTCCTGCACCAAATAAAAACACCATTGGATTTTCAGGAGTTGTTTCCTCAATTTTTTCACCAGTATTGTGGTCGGTAAGTTTGTAACTAAGCGTTACTACTTTGTTTGCTTCAATTGCCATATAATTTTTTAATAAAATAAAGGGTGAAAGGTAGTATTTTAATACTTCCTTTTTAATTAAATTATTCTTTTATCAATTTAAAGGTTAAATTATTGTTTGATAAAATTGTTAGAAAATACAAACCATTTTTTAAGTAACTAAAGTCCATGTTTTCATTATAAATGCCTTTGTAAACAGACTTACCCATTAGATTATTTATTTCAATAATACTATTAGCTTTAAGGTTCTTTATTTCTATTTTATGGGTAAATGGATTTGGATAAACAATAAATTCAGTTTTAGTACTTTCAATTGCTTTTATTTTAGTTGGTGAATTACTGGTTTTAGTTCTTACACATATAATAAAATTGGTATTTATTTTTGGGTCGTAAGTGGTAATACCAAATTGGGTGTTCCAATACCAAGCATTGGCCACTTGGTTTTGTTGGGTGGTAGATGACCAATATTTTTTCACACCCATATTGCTAAAAATATTGGTATTCACAGAAGGACTTACAAACCCTTCATCGTTCAATGACTGAAGTTCCTTGATATTTGGCATGCGCCAATCACTATCGTTTTCAAGAATTAAATTATTGGCATATAAAATTGCATTTTCCCAAGAAACAGCGTTGGTATTTGGCTCTTTTTGCCATACTAAATTGGTTAAATGATCGGTAATGGTTCCATTGCCATTATCGGTAAAATGGTTTGGAATTACAGTTGGTGTTGTTACATCTCTAACTGCCCTTACATGAAATTTTTTAGTTCCACCTGCACTGATGGTTTCTGTTTTTTGGTGATTTCCAATTCCACCACCAGCATTGGTTACCCATATTTTAGTAATATCATTGGATTGTTTATCACTTGTCCACCAATATTCGGCAGCTGTTTTGGTAAAATATAATATGTCTAAAGCAGGGTTATTATTTTGTAAATTCAATATACTAAAAGCTTCATGCACATTTGGTAATCGCCAATTGGTAAAAGTACCTAATATTAAAGTATCACAATAAATTCTGGCATTTTCTATGGTCATTTCACCACCATCAGTTTGCTGCCACATTAAACCAGTGACGGTATCAGTAATAGTTCCATTTTTGTTATCAATATAAAAAGGCAAGTTGATTGAATAATCATTGTCTTCGCCAAATGTATTGGTATAACTATTTTTTTGCCCGGTGTCGGGTAAACGCAACATACTTTTGGTGGTACTTTGAGCAAAAGTGAATATGCTAATTATGAATAGGAGAGAAGCAATGATTGGTTTTTTCATTATTCTATGATAATCTTTTTGGTAAATAACGTTTCATTCATGTTTATTTTTAACAAATAAATTCCTTTACTCAAATTGCTAACAGGTATTTTATTGATATAACCATTGCTTTCAAATACTTTTTCTCCTAATAAATCATATACACAGATATTTTGAATTTTTTGAGCATTTAAATGATTCAATAAATCAATGTAAATATCAGTATTTGCTGGGTTTGGATAAATTTGAATATGGTTATTGAACCCATTAGATACTTCTATTTTACTTGAAGCAGCAACTGTTTTACGCACTACTACTTCATTATCCAAAATCAAATTACTACTCCAAATAAATTGAGCATCATTGTTAGCATCATCAAAAATATTGACAAAATTGGTGTACGCAGGTTTGTTATCTACGCCAACAGTAGCGTTAGCATAAGTAATTGCATTTGGCCATGCAGCATCATCGAATGTAGCTTGCCAGTTTGCTGGTTTTGTCCAATGTAAAGCATAATATTTACTTCCATCAGATGAATTAGCGGTGCTGCAATTTGTGGAAAGGCGGCTGCTGCCACTTTCAGTAGGGCAAGATAAATCGTTAATGGGCGCAGTGTAAAAAGTTTGTGCTTTCCAATCACTTCCCGTTTTAGCTATAATATTATTGCTTGCATCTTTAAAAACTGCTACCATTCCTCCATCGCCAGGATGATAGGAAAATCCACCATTTAATTCAGAACCTAATCCTAAGTTTTCTTCCCAGTCAATAAGGTGCATGGCAATGGTAAAAGGGCGTTTTACTTTGAATCGAACAATGCTAGAATTGAATTGAGTAAAAGGTACTTTATCTTTTCCAACTGGTGTACCATTTATATACATTTCAAAATAATTGTCAGCAAATACGTAAGCTGTAATAACTTCGCCATCGGCATCTACAGTAACAATATCTGAACCATTTAAAGCGGCCAAAGCAGCAGTGACATTTGCATAATTATTTCCATTACAAGCATTGTTTAAGTCTGACGAAAATGGAAACGAAGTATTGGTAAAATTCACCGCAGCGGGAACCGTCCAAACGGAACTATCGCTTGCTTTTATGGTGCCAACTCCTGCTATTCTTCCCCCAGTGCAGGTATATAAATTACTAGTAATTGTGGTTGCAGCTCCTTGTGTAACCGAGGCAGTTCCTTTGTATTGTGCCATTGCACAGATAGGTGCACCCAATAAAAAAATAGCACTGTAATAGTTAATTAGTTTCTTCATTATTTGTTATTGAACAATAATTTTCTTAGTAATTTGATTGCCGGAAAACTGAATTTTTATTAAATAAATTCCAGCAGGGAAATCTTTTAAATCAATGGTTTTTTCAAATTGATTTGCACCATAAACCTTGGTGCCATTTAAGCTGTAAAGAGCAATTTCTTTGACATGGCTAGCAGTAGTATTGTTTTCTAATTGTAAGTATAATAATTCTTTACTTGGATTTGGATATACTGAAAAATCATTTTTATTCAATGAAATTTCATTAGCACTGGTATTATTATTTGGCACAGTACAAATGGTTGTTCCTTTGTAATTAGTAGTAGTTAAAACATTAGAAACATAATATTTAAATGTATAATTACCAGCGGGTGTCCAACTATAAACTACAGAATCAGTAACACCTGCAAGCGTATAGGTTAATTTGTAACCATTGCCATTTCCGTTAGGAATACAGCTCGTTATTACAGCTCCTTTAAGTGGAGTTCCAGCAGGACGAACTCCCTTAGCTGAAGCTTGAGGAATAATTTGTAATGTAGTATCTTCAGTCACTTTTCCAACCATATTTCCTATCATGTAAGGAGCAGTTGTAGTTCCGTGGTAATGATAAACGCCATTACTTCCATCGTGTCCGTGGTTAGCATCTAAAGTTTTCATAGCAGTTCCATCGGGTTCCAAAGCACCATAAACCGCATAACCGTCAAGGGCAAAAGCAATCGGAATAATATCTGTAGTTTTACTATCTAAAAATAGGGGAGCAGTGTGGTAATGATAATCATCTGCTCGTCCGCAATGTCCACCAAAATTATCTAACTGACCATCCAAAAATGCATCTACACCCGTGTTGGTATATGGGTTAAATATGGCAATTCCATTGGCTGCCACAGCCACCGCACCTCTTAAAAAATGTTGTTGATTAACAGGAACTGGCGTAGTTGCTTTTACCGGATTTAATGGAATGCTCCAAGCATTTGTACCAACATAACATTGAGGAATTGGATATTGCTGTTGCCAACCTGTAATTGTCGCCATCATTAAATGGGTAGGTAATCCCAACGATTCAACATAAAAATAATTGGCATCGTAACGGGTATTTACCTCAGGCTTGAATGGTGCAAAAGCTGAATTTACAAACAATGGATCTGTGTTGGTTTTCATTAAACCTTTTGTAAAACCAAATAAGGTTGCACTTGCACTAATTATTAAAAGTGGAGTTACCAATTGCAATTGTTTTTTATTGGCAAAACGATACATACCAAATGAAATAATTGCAATAAATAATAGTACAAATAAGTATTTAAAATTTAAGGTTTTTACTCCTGCTGGCGCAATTGCATTTTCTTTTTGCGTGTTTAGTTTTTCTATTATTTGGTACTTATTTAATACATAATTTTGGTCAATACTTGTAAGTGAATTCAAAGGAAAATTTGAAATATTACCATTGGCATCTTCTATAAAAACAGTACCATTTTTATACATAAAAAAAGAGCCAAATATTGTTTTATTTTGTTTAGAAATGCTCCATTCCCTTGCAATAAATTCGCTTTTGCGAGCATTATGAGCAAAAGAAATATTGCTTAGAAAACACATGATAATGATAGTTAATATTTTCTTCATTGTTTTTATTTTTTTCTAAATGCAATTTGACATCCTATTGATTTGGTTTCAGGTATAGTTATTTTTTTATTTGCTAGCAACGCATCTACCGCATTGGCCACATAATGTTCTGTTACTTTTTCTGGTTCCATTCCATTGTCATCAATGGCTCCATTATATTTAACAACCCATTTTTCATTTTCTTTCCAAATAATAAAAGCATGAGGCGTTTTTTGTGCATTAAAATTTTTGGCTACACTTTGCATTTCATCAAATAAATATGGGAAATTAAATTGCTCATCAGTTGCTTTTGCTATCATTTTTGGATAAGTGTCTTCTTCATACATCATCGTATCAGTTGAACTAACTGCAATTAATGGAACGCCCAATGAATCGTATTTCTTGTTTAATTCATTTAATCTTGGTGGATACAATTTTGCAAATGGACAATGATTGCATGTAAAAACTATTATAAAACCTTTTGCATATTTGTAGTTTGCCAATGAAACCATTTTTCCATCAGTGTTTTTTAAAGTAAAATCTAGTATAGTTTCTTTCTGTTTAGTAATAAATGCACTTGCAAAAAACAGATAAATAGATACTATGAATATATTTTTTATCTTTTTCATTTGGTTAAATTAATTAGATTTTGGTAACTAATAACTGATTCTATAAAATGCTTTTTCTTTCCTTTTTTTACTATTAAAGTAGCTGGAATGGCGCCACTCCAGTTTTTATCAATGTTGTTAATCCAATTGTTGGCATTTGTTTCATCTAATAAATAAATAGGAGGGAGGTTATATTTTTCCACCACAGTTTTTAAACTTTTATCCAATTCGTTTTTTAAATCAACACTTACAAAAAGCACTTTGGTTTTGGTGTTTTTGGTACTATCAATAAACTCTATAAATGTTGGCATTTCATCTAAACATGGTTTACACCACGATGCAAAAAAGTTTACCACATAAGTAGTATCTGAATGATTAAAAACCCGCTGTTTTAATTCGTTGAATTTTACAATTTGGATAGACTGGGCTTTAGTATTATTACTAAACCATAAAACAACCAAAGTAATACATACAATTTTATTCATCGTATTATATATAAAAAAAGAGAATGGTTTTTAACATCTCAGTCATTCCACTAGACCCGCCTTGCGGGTCTCCTTGTATATTAATCACCTTGCCATTAGCTAACAATCTTTTTAAACAAGGAAGATGCTTCCAGCATGACGTTTGCTCATTTTTCTTTTAAAATTCCTCTTTACTTAGTAATTACAATCTTTTTAGTTATTGCATTTTCATCGTTAATTATTTTAACTAAATAAGTACCTTCATATAAAGTTCTAGTATCAAAATAAGTAATAGTGCTGCCTTGTAAAATTTGCGAAGTTTGTAGCAATTTTCCGGTTAAATCATACAATTCAATGGTAATATTATTTGCAGTTAAATGGTTCAATTGAATGGCAATAATATCAGTTGCAGGATTTGGATACACATTAATTTTATTGGCATCAATTACATTTTTAAAACCAGTTGTATTTGGAGAATAAGTTATTACTGTTTCAGTGATGCTAGCAACTTTTGTTGCTGTTTTTACTCCATAAAAAGTAGGACCAACCACATATGGATATGCTGAATTCCAATTTTCATCAACTGTAGCAAAGTAACAGTAAATGCCATTTGGGTATTCAGGTGTTTTGCAAAATCGGCCATTATGTGCATCTAAATAATCTTGGGAAGAAGCAACAGGAACATTGTATTGATAATCTTCTCTAAAATAACCTAATGGATAAGTAGTGCTTACTGCAGGCCCTGCAGTAACAGTATTTCCATTTGCGTAAGTGTTTCTTGTAGTAATATTTCGTAAACCATAACCCGATTTCATTCTAACAATATCTCCAGTTCCATCTGCATTTTTATAAGCATAAGCACCATAAATAGGAAAACCATCATAAGCAAATCCTATTAAAGGCGAATGTTTAGTAGAGTCAATTGCATACAAACCATCTGCAGCGTATAGCGTGCAAACATTCGATATTACTTTTAAATCTAAACTAAATGCACTTGGGTTTTGGTGATGGTGGTAATTACCCATGGCAGGATGGGCTTTTGCACAATCAAAACCTGCACGTTCAGCAACAACTGCATCACGATTCCAAACGCCATCACCTTGACCATTGGTTTGGGTAAGTGGCCCGCCACCAAGACGATTGTTTGCATTTTGCCACGAAACTCCGTCTCTGTAATCAAATAAAGCTACACCATTTATAAATAATCCAATATTTCCCCCATTTGTAGCAGTTTTAGTTCCTGTGTTTTCTGCTGGATTTAAAGGTAATTTGAAAATGGCATTTTGAGCAGTTGCTATCGATGGATTTCCATCTTGAAATGGGCCTGTTATATATGTTGGTATTCCATTAGTTGCTACATAAACAGAAGCTGCCGAATACTTGATACTTTGACAATTTGCCAATGCCACATCAACAATAGGGGTAGAGTTGTTTTTTACATAATGCCTTCCAGTAATGGTGGTGTTTTGTAGCCAATTTAAAATAATTGGATTGGTTTGTGCATTCAATACAAATCCTGATAAAATTATACCTAAAAAGGTTATTTGTTTTTTTATATTCATGTTTTTAGTTTTTATTTTTAGTTAATAGTTTTGAATGGTAAATAGTAAACATTAAATTGTGAATGTTAGATAAACAATTCAACAATTTATCAATCCAACTCCCGATTTATCGGGATAACAATTCATTTACTCTTTAATAAATTTCTTTACAGTTACAGTTTTCGTTTTATCGTCAGTTAATTGTACAAAATAAGTTCCTGCTGCCAAGTTCGAAATATCAATTCCATCTTTCCATTCTGGTTTAGGTAGCATCATTACTGCCTTTCCAACCACATTTAAAATAGAAACGTAATAAACTTTAGCATCATTATTATTAAAAGAAAAATATAATTTTTCGTTAGCAGGATTAGGATAAACTGAAAAATCGTTAACAGTTTTACTTAAAGTTTTTACTGAAGTAGCTTGGTCAGTAACTATGAATTGACCCATCATCCCATCGTCTTCATGCAACGAAATATGACAATGGTACATAAAAGGGTGAAGTGAATCGGCATAATCATCAAACTTGGCAATAAATTTTACTGTGCTTCTTGCTGGTATAAAAACTACGTCTTTCCAACCTGCTTGTGCAGCAACTGGAGCAACACCTCCTGAAGATAAAATGTTAAACTCTACATCGTGAATATGGAATGGATGTCCAAAATTAGATGTACTTGTAATTTCCCATATTTCAGTATTGTTTAAAGGTAAATTGTAATTATTATAGTTTATGTTAAATAGCTTTCGGTTTATTACAAACGAAACACCTTTATTACCAACAATATTTGTATCGCTAATAGTTAAAGAACGTGTAATTTTTGCATCAGTTGCTGGAATAGTAGTCAATGTTCTTAAAGTTAAAGGAATTGTTGTAATTGGATTGCTTGTTTTAGCACCCACATTGATATGCAATACATCAAAATCCTTTCTTGCTAAAAAATTAGCAAATGGGCCATTTGGAAATAAATCGCCCCCAGCTATGTTTTGCGGCAAAGTAGAATTATATGCCCTTAAATCAATTGATTTACCTAAATCGTTGCTGCAATCTATTAGTATTTCAATACGTTCACCTGCATGTAATACATAACGAGTTAATGAAACCGGAGCAGCCAATAAACCTCCATCAGAAGTAATTACTTGGAAACTTCTACCATCGCTAAAACCTAAATTATACGAACGCTCTAAAGCTCCATTTAAAATACGCAAACGGACTACTTGTGCAGGTAAGGTATGTTGCGGACGTAAAACTCCATTTACCATCATGCTATCGCCATAGGGTACAACCGTAAATTGGTTCGAGGTGTTAAAATCTCTATCGGTTAATACCAATGGAATGTCATCCACTCCATAAGTTCTAGGTAAAGTCAATTTCGATTCTACTTCATCTCTTACAATTATTAATCCGCCAATACCTTTTGTTATTTGCTCTTCGGTCATTTCGTGTAAATGTGGATGATACCAATAGGTTGCAGCATCGTTTTTTACTTCCCAATATGGTTGCCAAGTTGTGCCTGGAGGAATTACTTGATGTGGGCCACCATCCATTACTGCAGGCAAATGCATGCCATGCCAATGTATGGTTGTTGAATCGTTCAAACCATTTTTTACATTCATGCGCACTACATCGCCTTTGTTAATAAACAAAGTAGGACCCCAAAACTTTCCGTTAATGGCACCAGTTATGGTTTGATTTCCGGTATTTACTATTTGAGAAAATGTGTCTTTTATGTTTAAATTAAAGGTAGTTCCCGAAAGGGTGTCAGGAATCCAAAGGTTATTGTAACTTTGGCTAAAAGCACTTGCTGATATTAATAAAAACAAAAGCGTTGCACTTTTTTTGACTGGTTTTTTTGAAAAAAATTTATTCATGAATGTTTATTATTTTTTATACAAATTTGTTGAATTTTTGAATGTATGATGTTACAGTATTTTAATTAAGTTTTATAAAATTATTTTTTTTCTTTTGAAATTACTGTTTTACAATTTTGTAAGTACTATTTTCAATTTTAATAAAATATATTCCTTTTGTTAAATTTGAAAAATCTTGCAATTCTATTTGAGTTCCAGCATATATTTTAACTCCAATTGAGTTGAATAATTCAACAATAAAATTAGGTTTTAAATTTTCAATTTGAATATGTTTTGTAAATGGATTTGGAAACACTTTTAAAAGAGATTCTTTGTTAAAATTATTAACTCCTGTTACTAAACAAGGACGAGTGCTATTTGTTAATTGAACATATTGTGCGCATAAATAATCGTAATTATTTCTTTCATCAACCGACATTGACCAATAACTAGACAAACTTTTAGCTTCCATTGGATCATTTTTTAAGTTGTAAAATTCCGTCTTGCCGTAATTAAAATGAATGAGTTTATAGTCCATATTTCTAATGGCTTTTGCTTCATCGGAATCGGGTATTAGTTTAAATATTTCACAAAATTGCCAAGGTCTAATTTCAGTTGCAGTATTTTTTAAAATAGGTAAAATACTTTTACTATCCACTGATTTATTTACGAGAATTTGATTTTGCCAATTTGTATTTCCCTGTAATTCTAATACTGTTGAAAAAATATCAACTGAGTTTATTAAAGCATTACTAATTCGTTTTTTATTAACTACTGCTGGGCCTGCAATAATCATTGGTGTATGCACTCCATATTGATAAACCGTTCCTTTGGCTTTTGAAGTATCGGCTATTTGCGCAGTTCGAGGTGTGTTGCCATTGTCGCCAATAAATATAAAATCAGTGCTATCAAATCTATTCATTGCCTTTAATGAATCAAATAATCTCCCTAATTCTGTATCCCAAGCTTGAATCATGGCTTTAAAATATTGTTTTGGATTATTTCTAATATCGTTTGTAGTGCCTGACAGTGTTTTATAATTATGTAAATTTACTGGTGGTAAATGCAAAGGTTCGTGAGGTGCGTTAAATGCTAACCATAAAAAAACAGGTTTATTATTTTGAGTCTTTAACCAAGTAACTGCATTATTCACATTTTCTGTAGTTGCGTAGTTAGTAACTACACTTGATATGCCATTAGTAAATTTTGTCCAATTGGTAAAACTTGGAAGTTGACCTATAAAAGGACCTTCAAAATGATCGTAGCCCATTTTTAATGGATTTAATAAATTTGCCGCAGGATTTGGTTGGTGTAAATGCCATTTACCAATATTTGCTTTGCCAATATTGGGGTTATACAATTTCAAAAGTTTTGGAATAGTAATTTCGGAAGTATCTAATTGATTTGAACCTCCTGAACCACCTACAATTCCCCCAACACCAGTTCTAAAGCTGTATCTGCCAGTTAAAATTGTTGTTCGGGTTGAAGAACAAACAGGATTAGCAGTATGATTAGTAAAAACCACTCCGTTATTAGCTAAATACCGAATATTGGGAACATCAATTGTATCGCCATAACCGGGAAAGAAACCAAAGTAATCAGCGCTTAAATCGTCACCAATTATTAAAATTGTAGTTTTTTGTGCGCTTACATTTATTGTTAACAACAATAGAAAAAAAGATGATATTTTAAATTTCATTATTATACAAATAAGACATTTTTTTTATTGAAGCTGTTATGAAATTTTTTAATTATTTTATAAAAATATTAAAAAATGTTATAAAATTATGCATACAATAATATAGATTTATTTTGAAAATTGGTTGATTTGATATTAGGTGGAAAGCAAATAGTGAATAAAAAAGCCATAAATTTACAATTCATGGCTTTTTAAAACTAATATCAAATTAATTTTGAGTAGTTACTGTATCTTCCATAGGTCCATCTTCCTCTCTTTCAAAATCTTCAATATTGTCATCTGCATATTCAGGAAAAGCAGTTGGATCTAATTTTCTTATTTCTTCAATTAATTTATATTCAATTGAAGAACCAGATAGGGTGGTGTTTGCAATTATTGCATTTAATTCAGCTAATTTATCCGTTTTTTTAGGTTTAGTTAAAGCCCTATTCATTAATAATGCAACTGCTATATCGGTGGTACTTTCGCTATAACCGCTATTTTTAATCCAACCTTTTTCCATCCATTTCCCATTCTTTCTTTTCCCTGTAACTTCCAACCAATCGTCTTTAGCCGAAGAAATAGCAATAATATCTAACAGATCAAAACTTTTTTTAGTTATAGTAGATAAATCGGGTCTTGAATAAATATCTGATTTTAATATAACCAATGCAGGTCTAGCATTTAAAGTTACAAAATCAGCTTGTAACCAACCTTCACTTCCATCAAGTAATTTCACTTTGTAAAACTTTTTCCCTTTTTCGTCTTCATCTGTTTTATCTAAATACAAAATCTTTTCGCCCAATGAAACTGAAGAAAGAAATTTACCTTCTTTTTTTGATGGTTTGTCAATTAAGGGTGCTTTATCAAAAATGCACACCGATGGAATTTCTTTGTCGCTTCCACAAGCAGATATTAGCAATAAAGTAAAACTAAATAAGAATAAAACAATGTGTTTTATAGAAGTTAATTTGAATTTCATTTTTTTATAATATTTCTCGCAATAAATAGTATTGTTCTGAAAAATAAAATAAAATTATTTAACAGCTTTATTTTCTATCCAATCTGTTATGTTTTTATTGGTTAAAATTTGGCCAATTACTACCTATTTTGAAATTTTTAGAGAGCTTTCAGTATTTAACCACAACTATCCTTAGAGTAAGCGAAGCGATTTAAGGATTTATAATGAATTGTAGTTTCCAATAGCTATCTAACATCACCGCCACTGCCTTGCTCACAAAACTTCGAAAAGTTGGGTTAAAATATTAAGTAAAATCTATGTAATCTATGGCAAAGTTGTTGGTGGCACTTCGCTTAAACACAACAATGGCGAATTTCATGATAATCATTTAAATCAAAAAAATCATAGTTCAGACAGTTTATCTGTATAATCTATGGCAAAGTTGGTGGTGGCGCTTCGCTAAAACACAAAAATGGCGCTTGAGTAATCTGCGTTATCTTAGAAATCTGTGGGAAATAAAAAACAAAAAATTGAACCACATAGAAACATAGAAATCATAGCTTTGAATTCTTTATCAATCAGTGTTATCTGTGTAATCTGTGGCAAAGTTGTTGGTTTTGCTTCGCTAAAACAC
>JBAXCN010000043.1:0-26583 GCA_037141455.1 Bacteroidota bacterium | reverse complement strand
ATAGCAATGTGTAAATCGTTTTTTTCATTGTTTTATTTTTTAAGGTTGTAATTCGTAAAATTCACTGTTAGGTTGTGTTAATTTTATTAAACCATGCTCTCTGCTAAATAAAATATAATTAATAGGAGGGCTTGTGTAAGCAAAAGTAATTTTAGAGACATTTTTATATGTTATCGAATTTATAGTATAATCTTTATAATAAAATGAAGAGGGGGGAGGGGGGAAAAATCCAGTTGGACTCTCATAATAACCGAAATTAAAATCAACTCTAAATTGATCTTGAGTGGAGGCAACACTTCCACCAAATTTATAAAATACTTTAACAAAAATGCTTGATATGGTTTGCACTGTTGGTTTGAGTTCTATTTGATAATGTTGCAAATAGTAATTATCACCATCGCAATATCCGCCAGTAACTGGTTTTTCAAATGCAAAGCCACTATCAGGCTTTTGGGCTATAAAATAATAAATAGTGCCGCTATTGTGTTTTAACTTTAAGGTGTCGCCTTGTTTGTAAACATCTACTAAGCTAGTAGCAAAGGTATCGGTAAACCTAAAGTAAATATCTTCAACAGGCCCACATCCACTTCCTTTAGGGTCTTTGGTACAAGCAGCAAAAAGGCTAATTATTACTAGAATGTAAATTAGTTTCATGCTTACGGTTTGATTTGTAATTTTCATATTTTTATATTTTGGTTTTAAAAGTTTAACAAACATGTAATAAGTTTTTTATATAATCAATTCCTAGTTCTAGGTATTTTTTGTTCAAATGAATTTTATTTTGTAGTTTCCATATCATTAACAAACTTTTAAAATATTTATAGCAAAAACAATAATACATATGTAGTATTTTTTATATACAAATAATGGCAATAATATTCAAAGATAATATCCCCTAAAGTAGTGAATTTTAAAATTCACTACTTTAGGGGAGTCCAATAAAATAGAATAAATATTTTTTTATGAGTATTTTGAAATATACTTAACTTATTTCTTAGACTTAGCGAAGACTTAGAGGATTTGAAATGAAATTTTGAGTTAAGGTTAACAAAATGGTAATATATGTGAAGCAACATGGGATTTCTATTTTTCAAATAGGAACACAAAGTTATGAAAGATTTGGTTTTTTAAAACCAATTCATCCATTCCAATAATTTCAGCTGCTTTCTGGTAGATATTGTTTATTAATAAATGGGTGGTGTCTGTTTCCAAAAACAGCCTTTCAATTGGAATTTCTTTTAATATTAAACTGGCATTTGACAATGGATTGAACAAATGTTTACCAACGCTAAAATAAACGTTTTTAAAAGGTAAAAGCATGTTTAATATTTCTAAATTTCCCGAAAAACCATGCAATACAAATTGAACATTATAAAACTGTTTAGCTAAATTAGCAAAATCTGAATAGGCTTTTACGCAATGCACAATTATGGGTAATTGGTTTTGTTCTGCAATAATTATTTGTGCTTTAAAAACTGAAATTTGCTCATTAATTGGTGTATTTATCACTCTATCTAAACCACATTCACCAATAGCAATTATTGAATTTAAATTGTTTGTAATTATAGTTAAAGCCTTTTCAATATTTGTTTTATGCACATGCCAAGGATGTATACCTATTGAAACTGGATATTGTATACTTCGAAAATTTACATTTTTTAAATAACCATTTCTTATGGCAATTTCACCTTCAACTCTTGGTTTTCGGTGTGTGTGTAAATTTACATAACTAGTCAATTTTATTGCTTTGGGCTTTCAAATTTATAAATATAATAAGTTTGGTTTTCGTTGCCAAAAGGATTTAACCAATGCATAAATTTATCTAAATAACTTTGTTCAATGGTTGCCACATAAGTTACTTTACCAAAGGTTTTAATACATGGAGCAAGTCTTTTAACCAAATTATCAGCTTCGCCTAAAACCAAATAATTGGGTAATTTTAAATTCCTAGCTGAAATTGATTTTTTGATAAACGCTGCATTTTCTTCTTTTGTAATTCGGTAATATGGAGTCCAATTATGTAAATAAAAACGGGGCAACAATACACCTCCAGAGTTACTACTTTCAAAAACAAATGTCTGAAAATCCTTTTGTTTAGCCAAATAATTCATAGTTTCAACTCGGCTTAGTTTTGAAGAGGAGGGTGTTAATGCAATTAAAACAATGGTATTTATTACCCAAAAAAACTTCCAACTTCCACTTATAAACTTCTTGTTATTTATTATAAAGTCAGATTTATCTTTAATATTATTCCATGTTATTACTCCAGCCATAATTATAAAAGGAACTACGGGTAAAATAAAACGTTCTTGCTTATTAGGAAAAATGGAATGGAAAACAAAAAATACCATTGCAGGTAAAAACAAAATTAAATGTTTACGCCAACTTAATACAAAACCATACAATAAAAAGAGACTTACAGGAGGAATTAAAATACCTCCTACAACCAATATAAAATTATACCAAGGTCCGTTTACATAATTATAGGCATTGGTAACATTATAGTCGGTATACGCCAAAAATTCTGCAAAAGGTTTTCCCCAAATTACTAAATCAATACAAACTTGAAAAATGAATATTGAAAGTAAAACTCCTATGCCATAAAAAAAAGCATTTTTAAATTGGTATTGTATCCAAATAACCAAACCTAAAGCAGCAATAAATGTAGAAGTTTGATAACGGAGTGAAAATGCAATTGTAGTAATAAACCCAGCAAATAAAAATTGTAAAACATTTTTCTTATCGTTACTTACTACAAGCCAAGTACCATACAACAATGGTGGAATACAAACTATTTCTACTAAATTTCTTACACTTAACATTGGCATAAACCAAAGCAATGCTAGTAACCACCCAACCATTTTTGCATTTTCAATGTTGCTAACTTTTTCAGTAATTTTATAAGCAAATTTTACAATAAGCAAAGAAAATAAAGCATGCAAAAATCTAATTATAAACATTTTGATATTAGGATCATTAATGCCAATTAATTCCAAAAATTGAAAGAAATAATAATGAAAACCAAGATATATGAGTATATGGCCACCTGCTTTGTTTTCGGGTCTAAGGCTATTTGGTAAATAATCCCATTCATCAAAGCCGTCAATCCAATTTTGAACGATTTCAATTACTAAATAATGGTCATCGTGCATGCCATAACCTTTGCTGAAAATTACTGATATTAAACGTAATAAAAAAGCAACTATTAAAATAGCACTTAATGGTTTTTCTTGATAAAATTTCTTCATTTTTTTAAATACTCATTTCAAAAACATTGTTCGCAATTGTTAATCTTCCTTCGGTTTTCGATTTTATATAATCAATTGTTACACCAGGAGCATATTCTATTAATACAAAACCTTCGGCTGTAATTTCAAAAACACCAAGTTCAGTAACTACTTTTTTTACACAACCCAAACCAGTAATTGGCAATGAACATTTGCTTAATAATTTCGATTCGCCTGCTTTATTTACATGTTGCATGGCAACAATAATATTTTTAGCCGATGCCACTAAATCCATAGCGCCACCCATTCCTTTAACCATTTTTCCCGGAATTTTCCAATTAGCAATGTCTCCATTATCGGCTACTTCCATAGCGCCTAAAACTGTTAAATCAACTCTTCCGCTGCGTATCATTCCAAAACTCATGGCACTATCAAAAAAGCTTGAACCTTTTTTAGTAGTAACAGTTTGCTTTCCAGCATTTATTAAATCGGCATTTACATCTTCTTCAAAAGGAAAAGGACCAATGCCCAATAAACCATTTTCCGATTGTAAAATTACTTCAATATCTGTAGGTACATAATTGGCTACTAATGTAGGAATACCAATGCCAAGGTTTACATAGTATCCATCTTTTAATTCTTTTGCAATTCGTTTTGCAATTCCAAATTTATCAAGCATAATTTTTATTCGTAAAAGGTATTTGTTATTGGGTTTTTATTGTCAATTATTATAATTTTATTGGTGTCAATATTATTATAAATACACCAATCATTCAAAGTTTTTCTGTTATGATTTTCCCAAAAGTAACCAAAATTTTTGGGAGCATTGCTCGAATAGCCATTTATACTTTTTAAACCATGAGTTTGAGCAAATAAAAAGGCATCCATATGAAATTTAAAATTCCGTGAATCAGGAGTTTCGCTCACAATTGCAATTGTTTTTTTATCATTATGTTTATTTATTTGAGCTTCAATATTTTTATATCTGTTTAAAATTGTTTCTTTTTTTGTTTTAGAAAGTTTATTGGTATCAACCCAATTATCTAACACTAAAAATGTAAATAATGAAATAAATAATAGCAAATTCCATTTTTTATATTTATTAAAAACCTTTGTTAAAAACTGAATATTTACAAAAACGATTAAAGTAAAAATAACAGTAATAACCCTAACCAAAACCGATAAACTTCCAAAGCCTGGTAGTAAATAAAAAAGCGCTAGAATACTGTATTTATTGGCATATAACACACTTCCTAAAATAGCTATTACAATTGAAATTAATAAAAAATTGATGGTTGAGTGTTTGTTTTTATAGTTGTATATAAAATTTACAATTAACAAAAGCAATGGAAACAAACCCATAAAAAACTGATTTAACCACCAACTATCTGGCAATAAATGTTTTCCATAATTATTTGTAAATGCCCAAATACTGCCATCGTTTGCTAAAAAGTATGAGGTAAAAGTAGGTATTAAATTAATAACATCCGAAAACCGATGCAAACCTACCTGACTTGAAATTGCTATGTAATTTTGCATATAAACTAGCAAAAAAGCAATAACAGATAAAGTAAATCCTATGGTTTTTATAGTTTGTTTTTTATTGCTAAATAATATTTTTATAGCTGCAATATTTTTATAAAAAAGGAGGTATGTAAGGTAAATAATAAGTAAAAGATAAATAGATAAAAAAGCATAATAAACTCCTAGCACAAATTGCAATGCAATTGAAATAACCAAAAAGTAATAAAATTTAACATTTAACTCAGTAATAAATTTATAAGCAAATAAAATAATTAAAGGCAGCATAAACCTAATATTGAGCTGAGTAAAGTTAACTTGCCCAAACATTATCATGCTAAAAGTAAACAAGTATGCCCCCAAAATGGCTATGTAATTATTTTTTGAAATGTTTTTAAAACAGAAAAAAGCTACAAAATAATTGATTACAAAAATGCTAATCCACCACAATTGATAGGCTGTTTCTCTGCTATAATTTAATGATCTAAAAAATGCGTAAATGGGTAATGTTCCAGCCATATTATCAGAAAGGGCCAGTGTGTTTTTAGCTGGGTAAAAAAATGGTGCATTATAAAAACTTGGCTCGTTGCCAATTAAATACTGATAACCATGTTCTAGCACAAAATTTATAAAACGAGCATCACCTAAATCACCAGGTATATAGCTTAAGTTTAGCTGAACCAACGACAAAGGAAAATGAAATAAACCAATTATTAAACAACCAAAAACCAAGAGAATTTGTAAAGGTTTATTAGTAGAAATTGATTTGTACATTAATTAAAATTAGAAAATGAGATAAATTTAATGTTCAATATTAATAAAAAAATTAATTATTAAATCAAACAATGTTGTTATATAAGATTTTTTTACTTTTAAATTAATTGAAAATTCATAACATTGTTAAATGGAACTAAAACAAACAATTTTATTTTTAGTAAATCCTTTTGCGGGAAAAGGAAATGCACTACAGGTAGCAAACTTAGCTATTGAAAAATTAAACAGTATCGGCTTTGATACAGAATTATTTATAAGTAATAAAATAGGTGATTTAAGCAATTTTGTAAATAAATATAAAGTTGAAAACATAAGCAAAATAGCGGTATTGGGTGGCGATGGCACAATGAACGAAATAATAAATTCAATAACCTTAAAGCCCGAATGGTTGGCAATTCCTTATTTGCTTTTCCCTTGTGGCACTGGCAATGCTTTTAACCACGACATGAATTGTTTAACCAACGAACAAGCCATTGAGCAATTAACCAAAAATGAATGGGTAATGGTTGATTTATTGGAAGTTAAAACTACCCAAAGTACTATTTGGTCGTTTAATATAATTGGTTGTGGTTTGGTATCAAATATTAATGTATTTGCTGAAAAAACGAGGTGGTTGGGTGTTGCCCGATACAATATTGCTTCGTTGGTTAATATAATTTTTAATAAAACCATTAAAGCCAAAGTATTTGTAAATAACGAAAAAGTAGAAGCCAATTTTTGTTTTATATTGGCTTGTAACACAAAATATACTGGTAAAGGGATGAAAATGGCTCCTTTGGCTAAACTTAACGATGGATTAATTGATTTACTAATTGTTAAAAAAACATCAAGATTAAAACTATTTACCTTGTTTCCTCAAGTATTTAGTGGCAAACACATTCACTCACCTATATTACAATATATTCAAACAGATTACTTTAAAGTGGAAACAGAACAGAATTATTTACTCAATATTGATGGAGAAGTGAAAGGAAACACACCTTTTGAAGTAATAGTTCACAAGCAAAAGCTTAAAGTATTGGGGTAATTGGATTTTAAAATTCGAAATAAAAAAATCAAAATGATTTCGTCACATTTCACATTTCTCAACTCACATTTCCCACTTCATACTTAAAACTTCTTACTCAATTTCCATCAGGGCTTCAAATGCTCTTTCGTAAACAGTTTCTTGCTCGGCAATTTGCTTTTTCAAAACGCTTAATTCTAATTGTTTTTTATTCAATTCAGCAGGATTGCTTGCTATTTCTGGTTTAGCAAAACTTTCTTCCACATCGGTAAGTTGTTTTTTTAGTTTTTCTAATTGCTTTTCTACCGTTTCAAAATCTGACTTTATTTTCTGAATTTGGTTATTACTTAGTTTTGCTTTATTAGCAATAATAGGTTTAACTTCAATGGGTTTTGCAACAGCAACGGGTTCAGCTTTTTTTACAGTTTTACTATTGTCTTTATTAGCTAAGGCAATGGCTTCATTTTTTAGTCTCCATTCTTCATATTCTGCATAAGTTCCTGGATATTCTTTTAACTCTAAATTCTCAATATACCATATTTTATTGGCTATTTCGCTTATAAAATGTCTATCGTGACTAACAGTTATAAAAGTTCCTTCGTAAGCTTGCAAAGCTTGACTCAATATATTTATACTGCGCATATCCAAGTGATTGGTAGGCTCATCTAACAATAAAAAATTAGCTTCTGTTAATAGCGTTTTAGCCAATGCCACACGTGCTTTTTCACCTCCACTCAGTACTTTTATTTTTTTAAATACATCGTCACCTGCAAAAAGAAAACAACCTAGCACTGTTCTTAATTCTGTTTCTGGTCTGTCGGTGGCATGGTGCGAAAGTTCCTCCAATATTTCGTTTTGCTGCCCTAAACTTTCTAATTGATGCTGGGCATAAAAAGCCTCCTTTACGTTAAAACCAATTTTGGCTTCACCTTCATATTTTTCGGCACCAGCAATTATGCGCAACATAGTCGATTTTCCTTTTCCGTTTGCGCCAATCAAAGCAATTTTATCGCCACGTTCTATGCGCGCATTGGCATTTTTAACAATATCAATATCTGGGAACGATTTGCTTACATTATTTATTTCTGCAACTAAACGGCTGCTTTGTTGGCCAATTCTAAACTGAATATTGATGGCAGAATTATCATCTTCTGGTGCTTCAATTTTATCTAATTTATCCAACATTTTAACTCTACTTTGAGCAGCAGTAGCCTTACTTGCTTTGGCTTTAAATCGAGCTATAAAACGTTCCTGTTCGCGTATAAATTGTTGTTGGTTATCGAATTGGCGTTGTTGCAAATCCAATCTTTCGTCTTTTGCACTTAGGTAAAAACTATAGTTTCCGCTGTATTCGTAAATGTTTGAATTAGCCACCTCCACGGTTTTATTAGTCATTTTATCCAAAAATTCCATATCGTGACTTACCACTATAACCGTTCCTGGGTAACCAATTAAGTATTCCTCTAACCATTTAATGGTAGGTAAGTCCAAGTGATTCGTTGGCTCATCCAGCATTAACAAATCAGGATTTTGCAATAGTAACTTAGCTAACATTACACGCATACGCCATCCTCCCGAAAACTTTTTGTAGGGTTGCTGTAACTGAGCGGTACTAAAACCAAGTCCTTCTAATACCTTTTCGCACTTGTGCTTCATGTTATAACCATCCAACCTGTCAAATTCCTCTTGCGCATCACTTAGTTTGGTAATAATTTCCATGCTATGGTCGGTTTCCATTTTGGCCAAAATTTCTTCAATTTCTTTTTCCAAAAACAAAGCACGACTAAAAGCCTGCATGGTTACATTTAAAATGGTATCTTCCGTTTCAAAACTTAAATTATCCTGATTTAAAAAACCAATTGTTAAGTCCTTTGGCTTGCTAATGGTTCCTTCACTTAAACCATATTCGCCATTAATTACTCGCAATAAAGTAGATTTTCCGGTTCCGTTTCTGCCCACTAAAGCAATGCGTTCATTAGGTTTTATGTGCCAATTTGCGTTGCGGTAAAGGTATCGTCCACCAAATTCAAAGGCTATATTTGTTAAAGCAATCATGTAATAATTATCAAAATTTTGAGGCGCAAATATAACCGAAACTATTTATTGATTTTAGTTTTGTTTAATTGTTGGGAAAACTGGGGAAGTAATTAATTTTATAGCCATTGCTAGTTCAAGCGTCCGCTTGGACTTTGTAACTAAAAGCGTCCGCTTTACTGTTTATTAAAGGCAAGAGGTTGATTGAATTTAAAACTGCACAAGTGGACGCTTGCAACCAATGTCATTAAGTTAAGGATTTTTTTATATTAAAAAGGTCAATTGTTTATTGTATTAAAAATTTGTTGTTGTGTTCAACCCCTTCAGGGTCGTATTTTATTTTCCTGCAAAATTTGCTATAAACATTTGACTCCTTTGGAGTCATTTCTTTAACTTCTGCCCTATTTGATGTTTGAGCGAAGCATCACCAACAAGAACTTTGGACTATTTTTCTTCCATTGTTTGTGTTTGAGCGAAGCGTCACCAACAAGAATTTATTGCCCTTGTGTTTGAGCGAAGTGTCACCAACAAGAACTTTGGACTATTTTATTTCATATTCCTCTAGCTCAAGCTCAATGTCATTAAGTTAAGCGAAAGAGCTAATATTTACAGTATAGTTCGCCTGTTATGAAATTGTTTTAGAAGCAACGTTCTAACTTGTTTGTATTTAATTTGAAAGCCAAGGGGAGTGCTCACAATAAATTCTTTAGCTTCACGGATTCGAAATAAAAACTGTTTGGCAAGTTCTGAATTAATTTTTTTGTAATAACCTGTAGCTTTAATAATATCAGTTTTTACAGCAGGTCTGTTTACAAAAGTATAAATCATAGGCTTTTTTCAATATCATCAATGGTTTTATTGAAGTCGGCTACATCTGAGGGGTTATTATAATAGTCGTTTAATCGTTCATCAATAATTTGTTTTTGCCAAGGAGCTAGTTCTATACTATTTTCAGCTTCTTCTTTTTGTAAATCGGTATATTTTGTTTTTAGCAATTGCCATTCCTCAATGGGAATAAATACACCTGTTGTATTTCCTCTGTTGTCATGAATAAATTGAAGTGTCATAGTTTAATTTTTTATTTAATAGGCAAATATAACAGCCCTAATCCGCAACATCAAATTGTTTTCAATTTGGTAATTAACTTTTATCATGCTAAAAAACTTATTTATATATAGTGAAATTACATTCTTTTGATATTAATCAGCTACGCTGTAATGTAGTCATCGTTTACATTCGCAGCTACAAAAATATATTACATTTAAAATGAATTGGATTACAAAAATGTTTAGCTCATCATTGGGGCAAAAATTAATTATGTCTCTTACAGGATTGTTCTTGTGTACATTCCTAGTAGTTCACATGATTGGGAATTTACAACTTTTTAAAAACGATGCTGGATTGGCATTTAATAAATACGCTGTGTTTATGACCACCAATCCATTAATCAAAATAACTTCTTATTTATTGTATGCAACCATATTGTTTCATGCATTTAAGGGATTGTGGTTAGCCTATAAAAATCAAAAAGCCCGTCCGGTTAAATACCAAGCTTTTGACGGCAAAGCAAACAGCCATTGGAGTAGCCGCAACATGGGTATTTTAGGAACTATTATTTTGGTTTTTGTGGTAGTTCACATGAGTAATTTTTGGTGGGAATATAAAAACGGACATGTTCCGTATACGCGCTACATGGAAAATATTCAAACAGGCGAAATAGTTTCTGATTACATGCCTAAAGAATTTACAATGCACACTAAATTAGAAGAACAAACTGAAGGACTAATGAAGGTAACCATAGTAAAAGATTTATACCGCGAAGTAGCAGAAGAATTTAAAACAGAATGGTGGTTGGTTGCATTGTATGTAATATCAATGGCTGCTTTGGCTTTTCATTTATTTCATGGCTTTTCATCTGCATTTCAAACATTAGGTTTAAACCATAAAAAATACAACGGTTTAATAAACATTATAGGAATAGGAGTGTTTGCCATATTACTACCAATTGGATTTGCTGCCATGCCACTTTATTTTTTTATTAAATAATTTATAACATTTATTAATTCATAATTTAAAAAATTTCAACAGATGTTAGATTCAAAAATTCCTCAAGGTCCAATAGAAACTAAATGGACAAACTATAAATCAAGTGTTCCTTTAGTTAATCCAGCTAATAAACGTAGTTTGGAAATATTAGTAGTAGGATCAGGGTTGGCTGGTGCTTCGGCAGCATCTTCTTTGGCCGAGTTAGGTTATAAAGTTAAAGTATTTTGTTTTCAAGATTCGCCACGAAGAGCACATTCAATTGCAGCACAAGGTGGAATAAACGCAGCCAAAAATTATCAAAACGATGGTGACTCAGTTTACCGTTTATTTTATGATACTATTAAAGGTGGCGATTACCGTTCGCGCGAAGCAAATGTTCATCGTTTGGCTGAAGTAAGTGGAAATATTATTGATCAATCAGTAGCAAGTGGAGTTCCTTTTGCTCGCGAATACGGAGGGTTATTGAGTAACCGTTCTTTTGGTGGTACACAAGTTCAACGGACATTTTATGCTGCTGGTCAAACTGGTCAACAATTGTTATTAGGAGCCTACTCAGGTTTACAACGCCAAATAGGTTTAGGAAATGTTCAATTATTGGCTCGCCACGAAATGTTAGATGTAGTTAATATTGATGGCAAATGCCGTGGAATTATTGCCCGCGATTTAGTTTCGGGTAAATTAGAGCGTCATTTCGGACATGCAGTATTATTATGTACTGGTGGATATGGAAACGTGTTTTTCCTTTCTACTAACGCAATGGGAAGTAATGTAACTGCAGCTTGGAAAGCACATAAAAAAGGAGCTTTTTTTGCTAATCCTTGTTACACTCAAATTCACCCAACTTGTATTCCTGTTTCTGGCGATCATCAATCAAAATTAACTTTAATGAGCGAATCGTTAAGGAACGATGGAAGAATTTGGGTTCCTAAAAGTAAAGAAAATGCAGAAGCAATTCGCAATGGAAAATTAAATCCAAACGATTTAAAAGAAGAAGATAGAGATTATTATTTAGAAAGACGTTACCCTGCTTTTGGAAATTTAGTTCCACGCGATGTAGCTTCGAGAGCAGCTAAAGAACGTTGCGATGCCGGATATGGAGTTAACAAAACTGGAGAAGCTGTTTACTTAGATTTTGCTTTTAATATGAAGTATAAATATGGTAAGCAAGAAGCTACTAAAAAGAACATAACTAATCCCACTGAAGAACAATTGACAGCTTTAGGGCAAGATGTTATTAAAGAAAAATATGGTAATTTATTTGATATGTACAAACAAATTACTGGCGTTGATCCATACCAAAACCCAATGATGATTTACCCTGCGGTACATTACACCATGGGTGGCTTATGGGTTGATTATAATTTAATGACCACCATTCCAGGTTTGTATGCTTTAGGTGAAGCAAATTTTTCTGATCATGGTGCTAACCGTTTAGGAGCCTCAGCATTAATGCAAGGTTTGGCCGATGGATATTTTGTAATTCCTTACACAATAGGAGCACATTTGGCAAACGAAATTAGTGTAAAACCAATTTCGACCGACCATGAAGCATTTGTAACTGCCGAAAATGAAGTTAGTGAAAGATTGGCTAAACTTTTAGCTATAAAAGGAACAAAACCAGTTGATTATTTCCACAGACGAATTGGTAAAATAATTTGGGATAAGTGTGGTATGGCCAGGAATGTGGAAGGATTAACTTGGGCAATAGCAGAAATTCAAAAGATTAGAGAAGAGTTTTGGAGCGATGTTCGTGTAACTGGAGAAGCCAATGAATTTAATCCAGAATTAGAAAAAGCAGGTCGTGTAGCTGATTTTATTGAACTTGGTGAGTTAATGTGTAAAGATGCTTTGGAACGCAATGAAAGTTGTGGGGGTCACTTCCGCGAAGAATTCCAAACAGAAGAAGGGGAAGCTTTAAGGGATGATGAAAACTTTAAAAATGTTGCTGCTTGGCAGTACAATAACATTGGCGACTGGACTAAACATCAGGAAGATTTAGTATACGAAAACATTAAAATTGCTCAACGTAGTTATAAATAATAGTTAAAAAATAAAAAAGGTTGATAGGTTTATTAGTTAATACCAGCGCAACCATAATCAACATAAAAAATTAAATAATATGAGTGGAAATATGAATATTAACTTAAAAGTTTGGCGTCAAAAAAACGAAAAAAGTCAAGGTAAATTAGTTGACTATAAAGTGGAAGGTGTATCGCCCGATATGTCATTCCTTGAAATGTTTGACGTGTTAAACGACAAACTGATAAGAGATGGAAAAGATGAGCCAATTGCATTCGATCACGATTGTAGAGAAGGAATTTGCGGAATGTGTAGTATGTACATCAATGGTCGACCACATGGTCCAAACCAAGGTGTAACCACTTGCCAATTACACATGCGTAGTTTTAAAGATGGAGATACCATTGTGGTAGAACCATGGAGAGCTGCTGCATTTCCTGTAGTAAAAGATTTAGCTGTAAATAGATCAGCATTTGATAGAATAATATCAGCAGGTGGTTTTATTTCAGTAAATACCGGTAATGCACAAGATGCAAATAGTTTACCAATTCCAAAAGACAATGCAGATGAAGCATTTGCTGCTGCTGCTTGTATTGGTTGTGGAGCTTGTGTGGCTGCTTGTAAAAACTCAAGTGCTATGCTGTTTGTTTCTGCCAAAGTATCTCAATTGGCATTGTTACCTCAAGGAAATCCTGAAAGAAATAGTAGGGTTTTAGATATGGTAGCTCAAATGGATGCAGAAGGTTTTGGCGCTTGTACCAATACTGGTGCTTGTTCGGCTGAATGCCCTAAGGAAATATCATTAACTAACATTGCTAGATTAAATAGAGAATATTTCAGTGCTCAATTAAGTTCAAACAGAACTTAATTAATATACTTTTAGTTCTTAAAAATCCATTAGCTGTAAAATTTCGGTTAATGGATTTTTTTATTTAAAATATATGCAACGAAATGTTGTATTTTGCTGTCATTAATTTTTTGATTTTTATTTAATAATTTTTCAATTTTTAAAATTGATTTGCAAAAAGGAATAATGTGGTAAAAAAATATATAAACAAATTTTTAAGCTTAGTATTTTTAAATTTCCTTTTTATAGGAGCTTATGCTACGCATTATAGGGCAGGGGAAATTATTTTTAAAAATATTTCGGGTTTAACTTACGAAATTATAGTAAACACATACACCGACCAAAATCAATTGGGTGCAGATCCAAGCACTGCAGAGGTTTTATTGGACTTTGGTGATAATACATCGAAAGTAATTCCAAGAACTAGCGAAACTTTTTTAAATACTTCTATTGAATATGGTGTTAAAAGAAACACTTATAAAACAATTAAAACCTATAACGGAAGCGGCATTTACCGATTATGTATTATTGATAGAAACAGAGTTGACAAAATTAGAAATGTTAATAATGGTAATTCAGTTAATTTGGCTTTTTGTGTTACTTCCGAAATAGTTATTGGAACAGGTTTTTCAAATCAATCACCTGAACTATTGTCAACGCCTATTGATAGAGGTTGTGTAAATAGATTATATGTTCACAATCCAAGTGCTTACGATCCGGATGGAGATAGTTTGGTTTATGAAATTAGGGCACCTAAATCTGATTGTCCAACAGAAGTTCCAGGTTTTACAATCCCCGAATTTTCAGACTCGTTTTCTATTAATCAAAATACAGGAATTTTAACTTGGCGAACACCACAAAAAGTGGGTATTTACAATATTGTTATTCGTATTAAAGAATATAGAAAAAACGGAAAAATAAAACCTATTTTAGTCGGATATGTGGATAGAGACATGCAGATTAAAATTGAAATCTGTGAAAATGAGCCACCAGAAATAGCTGAAATAACTAATACCTGTGTGATAGCTGGAACATTAATTCAAAAAAACATATCTGTTCAAGATTTAGATGCTAATAATAAAGTAACTTTAACAGCTTCTGGAGGTCCATTTGTACAAAAAAACAGCCCAGCATTTACAAATCCTACGGTTGCTGTTGGAAACCCAACTGGCTTTTTATTTAATTGGCGTCCTTCATGCACTTCAATAAGAGCATCAGAGTTTCAAGCCGATTTTAAAGCAATGGATGATGGAATACCGGTTGCTTTAACTAATTCTAAAGCTTTTAAAATTAAAGTAATTGGTCCTGCTCCTAAAAATTTTACAATAGTTCAAGATAGCAATGGATTTAAATTAAAATGGAATCCTGATAGTTGCAATTTTGCTTTTGGATATAGAATTTACAGAAAAGTAGATTCATCATTTTGGAATCCTGCAATTTGTGAAACAGGGGTTAGCAGTTCATCGGGTTTTGTATTAATTGATACCACACAAGGTTTATTAAATAGCAACTATTTTGATAACAATAATGGTAAAGGATTATCGCCTTTGGTTAATTATTGTTATAGGGTAACTTCGTTTTATTTAGCAAGAAATGATGATGGAAAAATAGTAAACCTTGGCGAAAGTTCTGAAGGAAAAGCAAGTATTGAAGTATGTGGTGTAATTACAAGGACTAAACCGGTAATTACCAATGTTAGTGTATTAAAAACCAATAATTTAAATGGATTTGTTTTTGTAAAATGGTTAAAGCCTTTGGTTTTAGATTCAGTTCAATTTCCACCTCCATATACTATCCAAGTTCAAAGATCAATTTATGGTTCTAGTAATTTTATAAATATTGGTACTCCCAAAGTTTATAATACATTTAATGAAATAAACAATGATAGTTTGATTGATTCTCTTATTAATACAGAAACTATACAATACAATTATAAGGTGGTTTTTTATTGTACTAAAAATACAAATCCATTAACTTACGTTGATCAAAGTATTACAGCAAGTTCAGTTTTTATAACCCCTTTCAATACAAATAAATCGATTGTTTTAAATTTTAAATACGATGTTCCTTGGGTTAATAATGAGTTTTATATTTATAAAAAAATTGGAACAACTTTTTCATTCATTAACAAAACAAGTAATAATACTTACAGAGATACTGGTTTAATAAACGGACAAACTTATTGCTATTATATCATTTCTGCTGGTAGTTATAGCAAGTTGCTTATAAGTGATACCTTGTTAAATAACTCGCAAGAAGTTTGTGGTATTCCTATAGATACTGTTCCTCCTTGTGCACCTAGTGTTTCTTATATAACACCCTGCAATCAGTTTGGTGTAAATAACATTATTTTAAATTGGAATTATCCAGCAAGTTGTAGTCAAGATGTGGCATTTTTTAAAGTTTATTATAAAAAATATGAAAAAGATAATTGGAAATTAATTAGTACTTTAAGTGCAAATATTTTTACATTAACCGATACCAATTCACTTTTAAAATTTTCAATTGCTGGATGTTATTCAGTAACAGCAATAGATTCAACAGGCAATGAAAGCAGTGTAAATATAAATTCATTTTGTATTGATAACTGCCCATATTATGTTTTGCCAAATGTATTTACTCCGAACAATGACGAAAATAATTTAAATGAAATTTTTAGACCCTTTCCATATCGCTTTATCGAAAAAGTTGACTTTCATGTTTATAATAGATGGGGCACACCTGTTTTTGAAACAAACGATATAGATATAAATTGGAATGGAAAAGACAAAGCAAGTGGAAAAGATTTAGTGAATGGAACTTATTTTTATATAATAAATATATATGAAAATTATTTAGAAGGCACTAAAAAAAGAAGTGTTAGAGGAACTGTAACTATAATTAGAGAATAAATAATGCAACCTTTTAATTGTATAATTATAGGTGGTGGACTTGGTGGTTTAACTTTATCTATTCAGCTTGCTAAGCAAGGATTTAGTGTAGCATTATTCGAAAAAGAAACTTATCCTTTTCATAAAGTTTGTGGCGAGTACATAGCAATGGAATCGTGGAATTTTTTAAAAAGCTGTGGTTTAAATTTAGATGAATTAGAATTACCTAAAATAAACCAATTAAAAGTTTCAGCACCTAATGGCAATTTTTTAAACCATCAATTAAGTCAAGGTGGATTTGGCATTTCACGATATAAAATTGATTTTTTACTTTTAAACGAAGCTAAAAAATGTGGAGTTCATGTATTTGAAAACTGCAAAGTAAACGATGTAATTAAACAAGATAATTTGTTTAATGTATTTACAAATAATGGAAATTTTATTTCCAATTTAGTAATAGGCAGTTATGGAAAACGAAGCAATTTAGATATTAAGTTTAAACGAAAATTTATTCAAAACAAAGCCAAAGGATTAACCAATTACATAGGTGTTAAATACCATTTAAAAGCCAATATACCAGCAAATAATATTGAATTACATAATTTTAAAGATGGATATTGCGGTATTTCGAAAATTGAAGATGATAAATATTGTTTATGTTATTTAACTACTGCACAAAACTTAAAAAACAATAATGGTGATGTTAAAGAAATGGAAAAAAATGTATTGCAAAAAAATCCATTTTTAAATAATTATTTAAACAATTTTGAAAGCTTATATACGGAGCCTTTGGCAATATCACAAGTAAATTTTTCAAATAAAACACAAAACGAAAATGAAGTAATAATGCTTGGCGATGCAGCAGGTTTAATTACTCCCTTATGTGGCAATGGAATGAGTATGGCCATGAATGCAGCCAAAATTTTAAGTGAGTTAATTCCTCAATTTTTAACAAATAAAATACCACTCGAAAAGCTAATTTACTTATATACATATAAATGGAAAAGTACTTTTGGTACTAGGCTTTGGGCAGGAAGAAAAATTCAATCGTTATTTGGAAATGAATTTACTACTAATTTATTAATTTCTTCACTTAAACCATTTCCTTTTATAACTAATAAATTGGTGTCGTTAACACATGGAAATTCCTTTTAATTACTGTATAATTTAAATAATTTGTAACTTTTAAATTATAATTTTATATTGTGCAAATAAAATAATAAGCCCCCTCAAATTTTTATATATGAAAATAGCACTGCTTGGTTATGGTAAAATGGGTAAAGCAATTGAAAAAGTTGCAGAAGCCAAAGGACATGAAATTGTTTATCGCGTTGATTTAAATAACGCTTTCGATTTTTTACCAGTTAGTTTACAAAATGTTGATGTAGCAATTGATTTTAGCATGCCTACCGCAGCAGTCGATAATATTTTAAAATGTTTTGAAGCAAATGTGCCAATAGTAATTGGTACAACAGGCTGGTACGATCAGTTTGATATGATTAAAGATAAGTGTTTAAACGAGAATCAAAGTGTTTTATATAGCAGTAATTTTAGCATTGGGGTTAATATATTTTATAAAGTAAATAAAATATTGGCCGAAATAATGAAAAGCCATGATTATGATGTAATGATAAATGAAACACATCATACAGCAAAAAAAGACCACCCAAGCGGAACAGCACTTTCATTAGCCAAACAGATAATGAATGAAATTGTAAAGAAAGAAAAAATTAAAGACAGGTTGATGTTTGACAACCAAACTCCTTCGCAAAGTACAAAACCCAACGAATTATTAATAGAAAGCCACAGAGAAGGCGATGTAATGGGCGACCACACCGTTAGATACGAAAATGTAATTGATATTATTGAAATTAAACACAGTGCCAAAAGCAGGTATGGTTTTGCCAGAGGAGCTTTATTGGCAGCAGAATGGTTAGTTGGAAAAAAAGGAATTTATACCCTCGATGATATTTTAAATTTTTAAAATTTACCGTTTAATTCAATAATTTTCTCTTAAAAAAAAATCATTATATTATTAATAAAATTAAAATAATATATGCAGTATACAAACCAAATTCATGAGTAGCATAAAAGAAAACACAAGCACCAATAAGGGTAATTTTTTTTCAGATTTATTTAATTATTTTTATAAAAGTCCCAAAACATTTAGTAAAAAACAATGGATTGTAATAGCCATTTGGATTGTATTAAATATTGTATGCATGTTTTTGTATATGGCCGCAGGAGCCTCGTTTGGCTTGGCACTGCTAAATGCTGTATATGGCATTTTAATAATTTTTGGATATTTTACTAGATTAATTGCAATGATTATTGCACCAATTTTTATAATTATTTTCAAAATTGTTGGATTGGTTTTTAAACAAGAAAATGAAATTCAAACTGCTTACGAATGGAGCGATGCTTTAATTTTTGCAACAATTGCTGCAACAATTATTCGTGGCTATTTTATGGAGGCCTATACCATTCCATCTTCATCAATGGAAAAATCGTTGTTAATAGGAGATTTTTTGTTTGTAAGTAAATACAGTTATGGTAATAGATTGCCTCAAACACCGTTAAGCTTTCCATTTGTGCATAATAAACTGCCTTTTACCGAAAATAAAGTTCAGTCGTATTTAAATTTTATGAAAATGCCTTACACTCGTTTGTTTGCCATTTCTACCATTAAAAATAACGATGTAGTTGTATTTAATTATCCATTTGAAATAGATAAGCCAACAGATAAAAAGGAAAATTATATAAAACGTTGTGTAGGTATAGCCGGTGATAGTTTAAAAGTTGTAAATCAACAACTATTTATAAATAATAAACCTGCCGACAATCCGGAATTAATGCAACATTTTTATAAAGTGGTAAGCACTGAAGGTATTAGCAAAAGCTTTGTAGACAAATACGATATAACAGAAGCTTACCCTACCAATTCAGGTTTTTTAATGGTAAACATGACTAACCCAACCAAAGAAAAACTAAAAGAGTACAATGGAATAGTTTCAATTGATAGAACTGATACTAATTTTATAAGCGGTTATACTGCTTTTCAAGAAAAATTTAAATGGAGTATTGATGATTTTGGAGCTGTTTATATTCCTCGCCAAGGCGATAATATAGAAATGAATGAACACAATTACGATATTTATGAATTTGCAATTAAACATTATGAAAACAATCCTTCATTGGTTTGGCAAAATGGAAAAGCATTTTTAGATGGCAAAGAAATAAAAACGTACCAGTTTAAATACAACTACTATTTTATGATGGGAGACAACCGCGATAATTCGGCTGATAGTAGGTTTTGGGGCTTTGTGCCTGAAACACATATTGTAGGTAAAGCCCTATTTATTTGGATGAGTTGGGATGGAAATAATAAGAAAGTACGTTGGAGTAGAATTTTTAATGGAATTCATTAAAAAAGATGATTTTCCCACTTCTAATAACAGAATAAATGCTATATTTTTGAAATATTAAATTGGTATGTTAAAAAAAATAATCGTAGTTATAGGAGTTTTAATTACATTAAATCTTGCAATTTCATGCTCTCATTACGATGAGTTGCAAAAAAATACTATAGAAAGTAATGCCAATGAAGACGAAAGTCATAACAGTGGAAAAGATTGTATGAGTTGCCATAACCAAGCAGGCAGTGAAGCTGCTGATGAAGGTTTTTGGAATATTGCAGGTTCAGTTTTTAAAACAATTGATTCATCGGAACCACAAAATAATGTTACAGTAGAACTTTGGAGTGAACCCAATGGAAAAGGATTTAAAATTTATTCATTGGTAAGCGATAAAAAGGGGAACTTTTATACCAATAAAATCGTAAATTTTAACAATGGATGTTATCCAATTATTAAATTTGGTAATAAAACCAAATCTATGTTGTCATCTTTTAAAGGTGGAATGAGTTGTAATAATTCAAATTGCCATGGAGGATTAATAGATAAAATAAACATTAATTAATTTATAAATTTTTATAAAATGAAAATATTTTTTGCTTTAATATTATTAAATATTGTTTTTGTTACCAGTTGTTATTACGATAAAGAAGAACAACTGTATCCAAATTCAGTTGAAACAAATTGTAATATTCCTTTAACTTATACAAATGGTATTAAAGATATAATTGAAACAAATTGTGTTAGTTGCCATAAACCAGGTGGAAATTCACCTGATTTGTCAACTTACACATTAGTAAAAGAAAACACAGCAAAAATTACTTTAAGGGCAATTACTCAAAAAAATATGCCAAGCCCATCAGGAATGAGTGCTTGCAATATTACCAAATTAGATAATTGGATTAAAGCTGGAACACCTCAATAAATTATAAAAGATGAAAAATAATTTACTTATCATTTTACTTCTTATTTCTACAAATTTTTCTTACGCACAAGACGATTTATTGGGTGATTTATTAAATGAAAATAAGAAATCTTTTCCAGTTTTAGCCACTTTTAAAGGTACTAGAATTATAACCGGTCAAAGCAATGAAAATATTTCAAAAAAACATTTAAACTTTTTAATACTTCATCGTTTTGGAGAACTAAAAGACGATGCTTGGTACTACAGTTTATTGGGTTTTGATAATGCAACTGTTCGATTGGCTTTTGACTATGGAATTACCGATAATTTAATGGTAGGAATTGGAAGAAGTTCTGTTATGAAAATATATGATTTAAATGTAAAGTATAAAATTTTAAAACAAACCAAAGGTGGCAATAAAAATTTTCCATTTGCCCTTTCTTATTATGGAAATATGGGAATTAATACTACCACTTTTGCTAATTTAAATAGAGATAATTATTTTACTTCGAGGTTGAGTTTTTGCAATCAGTTAATTATTGCAAAAAAAATAAACGATAAAATTTCACTACAAATTACACCAACTATGGTTCATAGAAACTTGGTAGAAAAAACAGCAACTCCTAACGATATATATGCTTTGGGTTTGGCAGGTTCGTTTAAAATTACCCGAAGTACACGTTTAAACATTGAATACTATCCAAGATTAAATGGAAGAAATGAAAAAACGAAAAGTGGAGTGGATTACAGTGATTACATAGGAATTGGGTTTGATATTGAAACAGGAGGACACGTTTTTCAATTAATGTTTAGTAACTCCACTTACATGTACGAGCAAGGTTTTGTTACTGAAACTACTGGCAAATGGAGCGATTTTGGGGTAAGATTAGGCTTTAACTTATCAAGAACTTTTTCGTTTGATGACCATTCTAAAAAGTAAAATAAAATACTTCTTAATACTATTTTTTTTTGTAGTACTAAGTTATGTTTTTATAAATAATAATAATCCTATTGATAAAAATGTAATAATTGATAAAATATTGGTTTATAAATCGATGCATAAAATGGAGATTTATGAAAAAAATAAATTAATTAAAACATATAAAATTGCAATTGGTAGGGGAGGAAAAGGAGCTAAAGAACTGGAAGGAGATGAAAAAACACCTGAAGGCATTTATTATATTAACAGTAAAAATAAAGACAGTGGTTATCACAACAATCTAGGAATTTCATATCCAAATGAAGTGGATATTAAAAGAGGTAAAAAATTAAATAAACCAACTGGAGGCGATATAAAAATTCATGGATTAAAAAATGGATTTGGGTTGATAGGCAAGTTTCATTTATTATTTGATTGGACTTTAGGTTGTATTGCTCTCTCAAACGAAGAAATTGATGAATTAAGCCAGCATACTCCAATTGGCACTATAATTGACATAAAACATTAAAAACAAAACTATGAAACAGTTTATTACACTTGTTACTTTTTTAATGCTACTTTTATTTAGCAATTGTAAACATGAACCAAAACTAGTAATTCGTAGCAGTAATAATGATACTAGTTTAAAAGATTTAGTTTGTTTTAATACACAAATTTTGCCTTTAATAACAGCTAGCTGCGCTCAAGTTGGCTGCCATGATGCAATAACACAAGAAGAAGGATTGATTTTAAATTCATACGATGGTATTATAAATATGGGAACTGAAGATTTAGTTAAATACATTACTTTAACTTCAGGTAAAATGATGCCACCTCTACCTCAACCAAGAATGGATATTGCCAATATTAATTTAATAAAAAAATGGATTGCCGAAGGAGCAAAAAATAGCAATTGTATTCCTATCAATTGCGATACATCAAACGTTTTATATAGCAATGAAATTGCTCCAATAATAAATACTTATTGCAAAGGTTGCCACAATACAGGAAATAAAGGTGGAAATGTAAATTTAGATAATTTTGCTGATGTAAAAGCAAGTACATTAACTGGTAAATTGTTATTTACCATCAATGCGTCAGCTTACACATTAATGCCCAAAGGTGGTCCAAAATTATCAAATTGTAACCTACGTAAAATTCAAATTTGGGCAGACAAAAATTGTCCTCAATAATTAAATAAAAACCATGAAAAAACTTAAAGCAACCCTTGCATTTTTATTATGCAGTACCCTTTTTTCTTATTTATCTGCTCAAACTTTATACAAGTCAACTAATGCGGAAGTGAGCTTTTTTTCAAAAACACCGCTCGAAAACATTGATGGTAAAACAAATACAGCCACGGCATTAATTGGGGTAGAAAAGAAAGAAGTTATATTTTTTATAACAAACAACTCATTTCAATTTCCAAATAAATTGATGCAAGAACATTTTAACGAAAAATACATGGAAAGCGAAAAATTTCCTTACAGTACCTTTAAAGGAATTATTCAAGATTCAATTGATTTAAAAGTGGCTGGAGTTTATAATGTGAAGGTAAAAGGTAAGTTAACAATACATGGCGTAGAACAAGAAAGAACTATTAATGGAACTGTTACTGTTAGTAACGGTAAAATAGTTGTAGTAAGCGATTTTAAAGTAAAAGTTGCCGATCATAAAATTGAAATTCCAACGGTAGTTACTGCAAAAATAGCCGAGGAGTTAGATGTAAAAATTGTAACTTCGTTAGTACCCAAAGTTAAAAATTAGATTTTATATAAGTTTTTATTAAATGAGATTTCCTTTTAAAAGAAAATCTCATTTTTTTTAACAAATTTTTAAATTTTCATTTAAAAAAATTGGCATATTCTTGCTAATGACAATGATTAATAAAATTAAAATAAACTTTGTAATAATTGTATTGTTTTTCAATATAGCAGCTTTTGCACAAAGTGAGGAAGAACAATTTGTGGTTTTGGGAAACAAAGTAATAAACTGTTTTATAAATAAAAGTTTTGATACCTTAACTAATTTATATGCAGATGAACAGAAACTATTTAATAGTCCACTTGCTATTGCTTCTTATTACAACCCATTAATTGAAAAGTATGGTGAATTTGCTACTTTTAGATTTGCAGGATTTAAAGCTGTTTATTCGCAAGTAAATATTGACTATATTATAAAAACAAAGTACAATATTGAAATATTGGTTGAATTGGTTTTTGAGCGAGAAACACAAAAATTTTTATTGTATAGGTTCAATGAAACTTTTAGGATGTATGCCATTCCCGATTATGCCATTGCCGAAAAATTTAACGATGAAACAATAGTTTTTGCAGCTGATACGAACTTGCCTTTAAATGGTATATTAAGTTTACCTAAAGTAGTTAAAAAAGTACCTTTGGTAATTATAGTTCCTGCTGCCGGCCCAAGCGATGCAGATGGAAATTTCAACTCAAAACCTTATAAAGACCTAGCAACAGGACTTGCTACCAAAGGCTTTGCAGTTTTTAGGTACAATAAAAGAAGTTTAAATTATGGGTTTAATTTTTCGCAAAATAAATTTAATGGAAATCAATTTACACCCGAAGAAGATGTGTTGGCCGATTTACAAGCAGTAATTGATTTATTTAAGAAAAACCCCAATATTGATAGCAATCAAATTTATTTGCTTGGACATGGAGAAGGTGCATATTTTGCTCCTTATATCGCTAGTAAAAATCCAATTATAAAAGGAATAATTATGTTGGGTGCTAATGCCAATCATCCACTACAAATGATGATAGAACAAAATAATTATTTGAGTAAAATATTGCCTCATAAAAAAGAACATTATGATGAAGATAATTTAAAAGCACAAATAGTACTTAAAAAGAAAGTAACTGAAAATACTTCATATATGTTATTGCCACACGAAATTCCGGCAAAATATTGGTTATGGATACAAGAATATGACCAAATTAAAGTGGCTAAAAAGCTTACTATTCCCATATTTATTATGCAAGGTGGGCGCGATTATCAAGTTGATAAAAAGAACTTTTTTGTTTGGCAAAAGAAATTGAAAAAAAATAAAAATGTTACTTTTAAATTATATGAAAAAATGAATCACATAATGCATGCAGGCGAGGGCGAATCAACTTACAGCGAGTACTCAATAATGCGCCATATACCTGTTGAAGTTATTGATGATTTAACTAAATGGTTAAATTTAAATTAATGTTTTAATTAAAAATTTATTTAGTTTCCAATAAAATAAAGTTGCTTTTTTAAACTTTATTTTTACTTTTGTTTCATATTTACAAAATAGCAATATGACAACGTTTACTAGTAGTTTGCCCGATGATTTGCTTACCAAATTATCACAAATGGCAAAGTCATTATCAATACCAAAAAACAAATTGATAGAAAATGCGCTCAGTATTTATCTTGAGCAATTAAATAAAGCTGCTTATGTAAAATCGTACAAGCAAATGGATGCAGACACTGATGTTTTGTTATTAGCCGAAGAAGGAATGGCAGAATATTATAAGCAGATAAATAAATAAAAATGAAACAGGGACAAATTTGGTATGCCAATTTAAACCCTATTGAAGGTAGTGAACAAGCTGGATTTAGACCAGTAGTTATTGTTAGTGGTAACTTATTAAATGAAAATGCTCCTGTTTTATTTTGCTGTCCGTTAACTACAAAAATTAAAAATTATAAAGGAAATCCAATTTTATATCCAAACGATCAAAATGGATTAAAAGAAGTTTCTGAAATAATGATTGTTCATTTAAGAAGTTTATCTAAAATTAGGCTTAAAGAAATGATAGGATTTGTTCCAAAAGAAACGATTCAATTAATTAAATTGACAATAAATGACATTCTTAATTACTAAGTTAAATTAAAATAACTGCCCATAATTGTATTAAAAATACTTTTATTAATAAAAAATATAAAACTTATAATTGCAATTCATTGTTTACACATAGATGAAAGTAACTGATATAATAAAAAACGCAAAAGAAACCCTGTTTTCTATAGAAATATTGCCTCCGTTAAAAGGAAAAGACATTCATTCGGTTTATGCCGGAATTGATCCTTTAATGGAATTTAAACCTGCTTTTATTGATGTTACTTATCACCGCGAAGAATTTGTATTACGCAAACGTGTAGATGGTGGATTTGATAAAGTGTATACCCGCAAACGCCCGGGTACTGTTGCAATTTGTGCCGCTTTAATGAATCATTATAAAATAGATACTGTTCCTCATTTAATATGTGGCGGATTTAGTAAAGAAGAAACTGAAAACGCTTTAATAGAACTTAACTTTTTGGGTGTTGATAATGTGTTGGTTTTAAGAGGTGATAATGTAAAAAACGAAGCAAATTTTGTACCTGAACCCGATGGGAATAAAGATTCGTTAGAACTATTGAAACAAGTTAAAAACATGAATAGTGGCATTTACCTTGATCCTGATTTGGAAAATGCTACTCCTTCTAATTTTTGTATTTCGGTTAGTGGATATCCTGAAAAACATTTTGAAGCTCCTAACATGGCAAGCGATTTAAAATGGTTGAAAGCCAAAATTGATGCAGGCGCTGATTATATTGTTACGCAAATGTTTTTTGATAATTCCAAGTTTCTTGATTTTGTTGAAAAGGTTAAATCTATGGGTATAAACGTTCCAATTATTCCTGGGTTAAAACCATTAAGTACAAAAAAACAATTAAGCATTTTACCAAAAATATTTCATATAGATATTCCTGAAGCGTTAAGTAATGAAATAGAAAAATGCAAAGATGACAAAGCGGTAAAAGAAGTTGGTATTGAATGGGCTATTCAACAATCCAAAGAACTAAAAGCGGCAGGTATTCCAGTATTGCACTATTATACTATGGGTTTAGCAGATGCCACCAAAAAAATTGCCAGTCAGGTTTTTTAGTTAGTTGATTATTGCGAGTTACGAGTTGTTTATTGCGGGTTGAAAGGTTGATTATTGCGAGTTTTTTATTCGATATTC
>JBAXCN010000042.1:0-26707 GCA_037141455.1 Bacteroidota bacterium | reverse complement strand
TTTTTTAAAGCACGAAATTCAAATATCGAAATTCGAAAAAGGAGTTGACGTAATTGTCCTTGGTTTGTGTCCTCACAAACCAAACGCTAATGGCTAATTATAGAAGGATTGGTGTGGACACCAACCTTGGATAAAAATAAATTTTTAGGTTAACACTTGAGAGATCGGGTAATTTATTTTTCAAGATATATTATTCCATTTCTTGGGTTTGATACTGTTTTTGTTTTGTAACCAATTTTCGAAAATTCAACTGTCATATCTTTACATTTATTAAAACAATTGCCAAATGGTCCTTCCAGATAATATTTCCCATTTGAGTCTGTAAATTGTTGACTTCCTGTTTCTAAAACCTTACATAAAACACTATCTAATGCCTTATTTGAAGACACAGCATTTACAGTACCATTTGCTATATTCATTCCCTCGCAAGATGTCAAAAAAATAATGAGCAAAAGTAATAATGAAATATTCAAAGCTGATTTTTTTTGCATTTTCAATTGGCTATTAGTTTTCAAATATTTTTTAAAGTATCTACTTTTATAATTCATTTAAAAATTCGCTTAATGTTTGTTTGTTTTTCCTGCCTTCTTTTAAGGAAATAACTTGCACGTATGCCTCTTTTAAATCAGACTTTATTTTAAGCGTTTGTTCGTACTTTTTTAGTTTGTTTAATAGCTTTTCCCAATCAGATAATGACAATTGTACTGCATTGGTTTTGCCATTTACGTCACTTAAATATTGAAGGTCTAATTTCATATTACAAACATAAATACTTTAGGTAAATTTTTTCAATTCAATTTCAACAAAAAAATCCCATCAGCATAACACCAATGGGATTTAAAATATTTATTTACTTTGTTTGTTGTGCAATAATACTAATGGCAGTTCCTCCACCTGGAGCCAATTTTAACAATAGTTTTGATTTATTGGTAACAGTAATTTTTTCAATTACATAAGCCTCTGGGTTTTTATCCCAACTAGCATCAGGTGCATCGCGGTAAATGGTAGCGGTGTATTTTTTACCTTTATCCAAAAAGCTAAAATCCATGTTTAGGTCTCTTGCATTTTCATCGGTTATGCTTCCTAAAAACCAGTTGTTAGTTCCTTTTGCTTTGCGGGCAATGGTTAAATATTCACCTGGTTCTGCATGTATCACTTTGGTATCATCCCAATCAACTGCTACATCTCTTATAAACTGAAAAGCATCAGGTTTCGCTTCATAATTTTCAGGTAAATCGGTTGCCATTTGAACTGGACTATACAAGGTTAAATACAATGCTAATTGCTTGGTTAAAGTTGTATGCACTTGCTCTTTTGCATCAGGATAATAATTGCTCTTTTTAATTTTAAAAATACCTGGTGTGTAATCCATTGGTCCACCCATTAAGCGAGTAAAAGGTAAAATGGTTTCATGCTCTGGCGGATTTCCTTCACTCCAAAAATTAAACTCTTGTCCGCGAGCTGCTTCAGCCGCCATAAAGTTAGGATAAGTGCGGTGCAAACCTGTAGGACGAACTGGCTCATGAGCCACTACCATAATATTGTATTCGGCAGCTTTTTTTATGGCACGCAAGTAATGATTTACCATCCATTGTCCATCGTGAAACTCACCTCTTGGAATTATTTTTCCTACATAACCCGATTTTAAAGCATGGCTTCCAACACTTGCCATTAATCGGTAAGCAGAATCAATCCAACGCTCGTAATTGGTAACACTTCCGCTAGTTTCGTGGTGTGTTATCATACCTACACCTTTGCTTTGCGCATACGCATTTAAACCTTTAAAATCGTAATCAGGATAAGGGGTAACAAAGTCAAAAACATCCTCTTTCCATTTACCAAACCAATCTTCCCAGCCATCGTTCCAACCTTCTACTAACACACCGCCAAATCCATTTTTAGCAGCAAAGTCAATGTATTTTTTGGTATTTTCTGTAGTTGCACCATGCTTGGTTTTTGTCTTTTGTTTTCCATCCGAACCTGCATCGCTTGCCGACTGACCACCAGCAAAATCCCAAGTAGAAAGTCCTAAGTGCATTTCTAACCAAATGCCACAATATTTCATTGGTTTAATATAACTGGTATTGGTTAATTTATTTGGCTCATTCAAGTTCAAAATGGTTTTTGAAGCTATAATATCTCTTGCATCATCACTAATAATAATGGTTCTCCAAGGAGTGTTACAAGGAGCGCGCATGTAAGCTTTATTGCCCACCGCATCGTTAGCTAAAGTGGATGTTGCTTCGTAAGTTGCTAAATCGAATTTTAAATCCATTGCAGGATAATTAATCAAAGCAGCTTCGTGAATATTGATATAAACATTGTCTTTGGTTTTAATCATTAAAGGAGTTTGAACAAATGCCCCTTTTATAGGAGTAGCAGTAAAAATAGCACCATCACGTTTCTTGGCTAATTTTTCAATTTCTGAAATTTGCGAAGTGTTATAAGTATATTCATTCGTATCAAAATCGCCCGGCATCCACCAAATTTTATGGTCACCAGTTAAGTTAAAAGTGGTAAGTTCATCAGCTAAAACAAAGTGAAACAAGTCGAGCTGTTCAGGAAACAAATACCTAAAACCAACACCATCGTTAAAAATCCTAAAAACCACTTGCATTATGCGTGGTTTTTCACCTTTTTCTTTAAGGGTAATGGCTATTTCTTTGTAGTTATTTACAATGGTTTTGGTTTCGCCCCAAACAGGAGTCCAAGTTTCGTTAAAGTTGCTCGAATCAACCCTTAAAATACTAAAATTGTTAAATAAATCTTTTTGGTCGTTAATTTTAAAACCCAACTTCGAACTTTCAATAATTGGTTTTGCTTTAAAATTTACACTGTAATTTAAAGCACCTGCTGCATTTAAACTAAGTGATAAAGTAATTTTTTTATTAGGTGAGTTTACTGTAAAGTTTTGAGCAAAAGCTGCGAAAGTACTTGTAAGTAAAATAATACTGAGTACGTTTTTTATTTTCATTTTTTTATATTCTTTGCAAACAAAAATAAACTTTTTAGTGGGAGAACAAAGTTTTGATTTTTGATTTTGATTAATAAGTAAAACAACTTTATTTGATATTATTCGACCCTTTTAGGGTTGTATAAACCTAACTAAAAATTATCCCCAAATTTCATTTAGGGCTATTAATATTCAATCCTTTCAGGATTGATTTTTGTTATCCAAAACCCCAAAAGGGTTTAATGTGAATAGCCCCAAGCTGCGCTCGGGATTTTAGTAATAATAACAATGCCAACTAGGAAGTAGTTGAATAAAAAAAACCTTAAGTAAACGACATAAATTCATGAATGAGGAATTATTTTATGTCACTTTAAGCTTTAATTGCCCACCTTAATTTTGCTGATCGAGCTCGTGGGTTACTTCCCACTTCTTGTGGTGTTGGTCTAATTGGGTCGGGTGCTATTTGGCAATAAATCCCTTGTCGGTAAAAAGTTTGAAATGCTTTTTTTACCCTTCTGTCTTCGCCAGAATGAAAGGAGAGGATGGCTACTTTTCCACCTGAAGCCAATGCATCGGGAAGTTTTTCTAAAAACTTATCTAACACACCAAATTCATCGTTTACTGCAATGCGCAAAGCTTGAAAAGTTCTTTGGCAAGATTTTTTTATTCTATCTATTTTATCATTTGCCGGCAGAAAATCTAAAGTTTCCTTAATTATTTCTTTTAATTGAGTGGTGGTTTCAATCATTCTTCCTTTCTTTAAACTTAAAACTATTGCCTCGGCAATATAAGCTGCATAAGGTTCATCGGCATTTTCTATTAATATTTCTAATAATTCGTCTTCGTTTATTGTTTTTAAAAATGCTGCTGCCGATTTACCACTTTTGGGGTTTAACCTTAAATCTAGCGGGCCATCAGTTTTTAATGAAAAGCCTCTTTCTGGGTTGTCAATTTGCATGGAGGAAACACCTAAATCAGCCAACACAAAGTTTAGTAATCCAGATTCATACACTATTAAATCTATGTTCGAAAAATTCATTTTTCTTGGAAAAAATATATCTGGCCCAAAACCTAAATTTTCCAGTCGTTCAGTAGTTTTTGGTAGCTCAAAAGGATCTACATCGGTAGCAAATAATTTGCCATTAGGTTGTAATTTATTTAATATTTCTAAACTATGACCACCATAACCAAGCGTAGCATCTAAACCAACCTGACCAGGTTCTATTTTTAAAAAATGCATAATTTCATCAACACAAATTGACCTATGCATACCAGCGGGTGTATTGCCTTTAAGTAACACTTTTTCTATATCATCTTTATATTTTTCGGGTTGTAATTCTTTGTATTTTTCGTTAAAAGTTTTAGGATACGATCCTTTATAGCGAGCCCGCCTTTGTGGTTTTGAATCTTCATTTTCCATTTTGTAAAACTATTAAATAAACCTTTTAAACAAAAAAATCTCTTGAGTTTAATACTCAAAAGATTTTTTTAATTATACTTAAAGTTTAATTTTATTTTTTAAACCAGCTTTCGGCAAAAGATTTAATTTTTTCAAAATTATCTTTCAATTGCGTATTCATTTCTTCAATATTTTCGGTTGCTGCTTCTTGTATTGTTTTAAAATGAGTGCTCAATTCGCCCATTTTTTCACTTATTTCCTTTTGTTTTTCTTTTAACTCATCGTTTAATTCCATTTTACCTAAACTAAATTGCAGTTTAACAATTTCTAAACCTGTTTTAAAAGCTTCGGCATTGTGTTCAAACATGGTTAAACTTTTGTTATAAGCGTCATCAAAATTGGTTTTGCTAGCCACATAAAATTCGTGCATGGCCAACTCAATTTTATTTTTTTGCTCTTCAAAAGCATCCATTCCATCGGCTTTGCCTAAAGAAAGTTGTAAGCGCAATGCTTCCATTTTATCTTTCATTTCAGCCAATTTTTCTTCCGACATAGTTTTGCCTTTATCAAGGTTTTCTTTAAAAGAATGTAACAAAGTTTTGTAATATTCTTTTTGTTTTTCAAAAGCATCACCTGCATCCATTTTTCCCAAAGAAAACTGAAATTGCATTTCTTCCAAACGTTTTTGCCAATCGGCCATAAACTGTTTGGTTTGTTCACTAAAGTTTTTTTCTTCCATGGTTTTGTTTTTATTTATCAAAGGTATTGTATTAAACCTCCTTTTAAAAATAAATTATTATTACGTTTATTGGTTTGAATTCGTATACTTATTTTCTATCAACCTACAACTATCAACTAAAATAACCTTTTTGCCAAAGCGAGCAAAAGTCCATAGTTATGGCTACCGAAAAGTGTATGGCTACCCCAAGCCAAATGCTGTTGCTTTTTAAACTTAAAACCCCTAAAACTAATCCTGCAATTATAGCAGCAAGTGTTTCGGGCAGTGGTTTGCCAAAGTGAATCATGCAATAAGGAATTGTCATAACTAAAATGCTATAAAACCCAAATCGTTGTTTATTGCCATGCAACATAAAACCCCTAAAGAAAAACTCTACAGCAAAAAATTGTAATAAATACAAGCATTCCCAAATAAAAAACCTTGGAAATAATTCTTCACCTTCTTGCAGTTTATAAAACGGATATTTATGCTGAAAACTTTCGGTAAACGATGCGGTGATAACTATTGGGAGCATTATACCAATTAGCAATAAGTATATTTTATAATCTTTTAAAGCTCCTTTTATGCTTAAACCATAATTAGAAAATTTATCTTTAAATACAAATTTTATAATTATCAATGGCACTATTCCATAAAACAAAATGATAATACCAACCCAATAAGTTAAAGCATATAATTTGTCTTCCATTAACAAGGCATAACTATTGGCTAATTTGTTAAAACCTAAGTTTTGAAGGAACGAAAAAGCAAAATCGGTATGGCCAAAATACTCATCTAAACTAATACAAACTGCAGCCGAAATACATACAATAAATGCTTGCAATTTGATGGTTTCTATTTTATTGTTTTCAGTATTGCTATAAACAGTTTTTACTAAAGATTTTAACACTTATTGAAACTATTAATTGGTAAAAATTAAATAAAAATATACAGCAGGCACAGCTATAAACAAACCATCAAATCTATCTAAAACACCACCATGACCGGGTAATATACTACCTGAATCTTTAACTCCAATATTTCGTTTCAAAAGCGATTCTGTTAAATCGCCAAAAGTGCCAAATATTAAAGTCAACAAGCCAAAAATTATCCACTCATGAAATACTAAAATATCAAAAAAGTTAATTTTAGATAAACCAAAAGCAACCAACACTATTAATAAAGCAGCACCAATACTTCCTTCCCATGTTTTTTTAGGGCTTATACGTTCAAATAATGTGGTTTTACCAAAATTTTTACCAAAAATATAAGCTCCAGTATCGCTAGTCCAAAGCATAATAAAAAAAGCCATTGGCAATGCAGCATCGTAAGTTATGCTGTTAAATCTGCCAAAATCGGCAAGCATACTTAATGGAAAACAAATATAAATAATACCTAAAACTTGATATGCCAATGTGTCGAATTCACGTTTAGTTTTTTCAAATAATTTTATAATTATCATTAATAAAAAAACAGGAATTAAATGATAAAACCAGCTTATATCCCAATCGTTTCTAATAATTAATGCAAACATTATATTTATTATACTACCAGCTATAACACCTAAATATTGTTCTATCCAGTTTTTGTCGGGCAACAATAATTGATAAAACTCTCGTAAGCATAAAAAATTTATAAAAAAAAGTAAGATGTAAAACGACCATTCGTTCAGTAATGTACATAAAAATATAGTTAAAACAAAAAAGAAACCAGTTATGATTCTTTGCCAAAGATTACTCATATTTTTATTAAAAATTATTTATTTGAATCAATGCTAAAGCTTTTTCCATATTTACTTTATGGCAATAAATTTGAACATTACCAAAAGCACCAGCGTAACTGCTATCGGTTTTATTAATATCCATTGCTTCTATTTCATTTTCAGCTAAAAAAGCAATTATATTTTGTGCTGTAAAACTGTCTTTTACGTCTGTTATTTTTATCCAATCTTCCATTTATTATTTTTTAAAAATTTGATTAAATTTTAATTTACTCATAGCAAATATAATAGTAATAACTCCAAATGCGGCAATTATAGTTACGTACATTGGAAATGAATAATCATCTTTTAAATATTTAATTTCGGGATTTATACTAAGCATATAATAAGCTACAATAGTTATGGTATTATTTAAAAAATGACCTAAAATACTTACCCAAATACTTCCACTATAAGCAAAAGCATACCCTAAAACTAATCCAAATAGAAACCTTGGTAAAAAACCAAAATAATCACCATGAATGGCACTAAAAATAATAGATGTAAAAATGATAGCAACATGAACGTTGTGGAAACACATTTTTACAAAATTTTGAATACAACCTCTAAAGAATATTTCCTCAGTTATTGCCGGTAAAATAGCAACTATTAAAATATTAAACAACAACATTGGAACCGAATTGGCCTTAACAAAAGCTTCCATTTCTAATTTATTTTGTCCTTCATCGCCTCTTAAGTACGTTTCAATGTCTTTAAATGAATCTGGAAAATGTAGATTTTGATTGAATTCCATTAACCATGAAGAAACAGGAATTGCCGAAATTATTAATACAATAATAAATAAATAATTAAACCAACTTGTTTTTCTATCTACCTGTAAAAAATGCAAAGGATTTTGGTTAATGGATTTACTAAACAAGTAAGAAGGGATAATGAATATAGCAACAGAAACGATAGCTTGATTTATTTTTAAAGCCAAAACACCCCAATAGTTATTTTCTGGATTATGAATTATATCGTTTATTGAGGCAAATAAATCAATTTTAAAAACTGTTTTGGTTATGACTAAACCCAAGGTTGCGCCAACCATATAAAAGGTTAACACCATTCCAATTAAAATAAAAATATTCCATAGAAAGTATATAATGGGGTTTGATGCAAATGTGGGTATCTTAAACATTTTGTTATTTTTGTGGGCGCAATATAATTTTAAAATAAATAATTGGTAAAAATAGGTAATATAGATTTAGGAGAATTTCCGCTTTTGTTGGCTCCCATGGAAGATGTAAGCGATCCACCGTTTAGGGCGGTTTGTAAAGACAATGGTGCAGACTTAATGTATACTGAGTTTATTTCATCAGAAGGATTGATAAGAGATGCCATAAAAAGCAGAAAAAAACTCGATATTTTTGAATATGAAAGACCTGTTGGCATACAAATTTTTGGTGGCGATGAAGATGCAATGGCAATGGCAACGCAAATAGTAGATGCAGTAAACCCCGATTTGGTAGATATAAACTTTGGTTGTCCTGTAAAAAAAGTGGTTTGTAAAGGAGCTGGTGCTGGAGTGCTGAAAGATATAAATTTAATGGTTCGGTTAACAGAAGCAGTAGTTAAATCTACTAAACTACCTGTTACTGTTAAAACCCGATTGGGTTGGGATGAAAATTCAAAGAATGTAGAAGAAGTAGCACTGAGATTACAAGATGTAGGAATAGCCGCATTAAGTATACATGGCAGAACGCGAGCACAAATGTATAAAGGCGTGGCAGACTGGACTTTAATAGGTAAAATAAAAAACAATCCAGCTATAAAAATTCCTATTTTTGGCAATGGCGATATTGATAGCCCCGAAAAAGCTTTAGATTATAAAAATAAATATGGGATAGATGGAATAATGATTGGCAGAGCTGCCATTGGTTATCCCTGGATATTTAATGAAATAAAATATTTTATGTTAACTGGAAAACACCTTCCACCACCAACTTTAAAACAAAGAATTGAAGTATGTAAAAAACATTTAACCAAAAGTGTAGAATGGAAAGGAGAGGGGTTAGGTGTTTTAGAAATGCGGAGGCATTATACTCATTATTTTAAAGGATTAGAAAGTTTTAAACCATTTAGAACAAAACTTGTAACTATTAATAGTTTTAATGAAATATTGGCTGTTTTAGATGAAGTAAATAGTTTTTATAGCGAGAAAATGGCTGTTTTAATCTAATAAAATACATTAGGCATTTTTATATTAAATATGTTAAACGTTATTTTAATGTAAATAGAATTGCCGTAACATTAATTTTACATAAATAATAAAAATTGCATTAAAAAAAGCTGCTGTTATTGCCATGGCTCCACTGGCTAGCATACATTCAATTAATTTTTCTTCATATAATAACATAAATTTAATTAGCAGGATAGCCGATGTTCCAAATGATGAAATTTATTTTGGAAGTGCAGACAAAGAAAACATTATGACTCATGCACAAGGAATTCCAGTTTTTATGAAGCAATAGTAAATTTTAACCAAATACTTTTTTAAAAAAAGAAACGAATAAATAATAATTTTTCGAACAACTTTTTTCAATAAAATATTGACAAGTATATAAGAAAATTTATCTGTGTACGTTTAATTTAAAAAAAACTAAAATTATGAAAAAGTTATTAATCACAATCAGTTTACTTTTTATATTATTTCAAAGTAAATCCTTTTCTTGTGGCATTAGGCAAGGAATTTCGTTTAGAGAGCCGTCTAAAAACAATCAAATTGTTATTGGCAAAATTAATATTTCAGGGCCCTTGTTGGCCTTTGATTTAAATGGAAAAATAATTCCAGGTTTTGATAAAATACCTATAAAGCAAAAAATAAACTACGATTACATAGAGCAAAATGGAATTTTATTAGTTTCTCACGATGAAGTATATAACTTTTATGATATTAAAAATAACTTCAATAAAATTGGAGATGAATATGTTTCAGTAACCTTATTTAGTGAAGGTTTTGCCATTGTGTCTGCCAAAAACGAACGTTTAAAAATTATTGATGAAAAAGGAAAAACCATTGCTATTTTAAACGACTTTAAAGGTAAATCAATTGAGTCGGCTAGTGAGTTTAGTAACGGTTTAGCAGCTGTAAGAACGGAGGATGATTTATGGGGATTTATTGACACCAAAGGCAATATGGTAATAGAACCACAGTTTACAAATACTAGTTATTTTAATGAATCCTATTGCGTTGTTGAAGTAAGAAAAAAAAGAAAAACAGCAGTAGGAATTATCAATAAAAAAGGAGAATTTACTTATCCTTTAACGTTAAATATTAAATTTAATGAAAAAGTAAGTAATGGATTAATTGGCTTTAAAAGAACAAACGATTCTTTTGGAGTTATGAATGTATTTGGAAAAGAATTGATAAGCCCTAGCAATGCTATCAATTGGCTTGGTCCGTTTTATAATAATGCATTGGCTGTATTTTCTAACGGCAAAAACTTTGGGGTTATAAATAAGGAAAGCAAAGTAATTGCAAGATGTAATTTTAATTTTATTCAAATATTAGATAAAATTATTATTGGTATTAATAATAACAATATTGATGTTTTTGATTTGAATGGGAATAAAAAAACAAATTTAAACTATAGAATGATTGTTGGTTTAAACAATGGTAATTTCCTTGCAACAGATAATGATGGCATGGTTTTTTTGGATAAAGATTTTAATGAAATAAATAAAACTTCTATAATAGGAATTGAAGCTTCTCCAAACTTTTATACAAGTAAAAAATATGCTCGAACTGATTATTTTGACACAAAAAAAATATTATCAAATCCTTTTTTACAAATAAGTTTAACAAGTATTGCTGGTTTAAAAGTAGGAGATGGGCCAGTTAAAATGATTAATTATTTTGATTTGGAACAAACAAAACAGTTTGATTTAATTGAAGACGAAGAAAGTGATGAAATTTTAGTTATAGACCAACCAGAGTTTGAAAATGTTGAAGCCAATATGTATGGATTAATTAAAAAATTAATCACTATTGAACCTTTAACTCCAGAAGAAGAAGCAAAGAGAGCAGCAGACTCAATAGCTTCTCTTGACGAAGAAAAATATTATGATGAAATTGATGAAGATGATGAAGGAAGAATGTACTACGATTCTTTAAGATTTTTATCTGATAAAAAATCACAAACAGTAAATGTTTATGATATTCCAAATTTTCAATTAACCTATTATTTAAACTATAACGATTTTTTAAAGAACAATACTTTTGAAGAAAAGAAAAATTCGTGTAATACATGTAATTTAATAGGTACAAGCATAAATAACAATGCAAAATTAATTGGATATGATTTGTTAATTGAAATGAATGGAAAAGCAAGCGGAAAAGCGGAAGAACTTTTAGAAAATTTAAAACTCGTATTTAAAAATTTAGGTTTATCAGTTGAAAAAAAGGGTTATGAATATATATTAATTAATACTAAGCAAAACAATAAAAAAGTGGGTAGTATTAAATCAACAAATGATGATTTGGTAACAATAAATTTTATATTTTAATGTATCAATTCATATTGTTTGAAAAACAAAAAGGCCAAAAGCGCGATGCTTTTGACCTTTCTGTTTAATTTTTTGTTATTTAGCAATATTCATCAAAAGCTGCTTTTAAGTTTTCAGCAATCATGTCTGCACTGCGGCCTTCAATATTGTGGCGTTCTATAAAATGAACCAATTCGCCATTTTTATACAACCCAATTGCTGGAGATGATGGAGGAAAAGGTGCAATAAATTCGCGTGCTTTAGCTACAGCTTCTACTTCTTGTCCAGCAAATACTGTCAATAATTCGGTAGGTAATTTAGCTGATTCTTTAACAGCTTTCATAATTCCTGGGCGGGCAGTTCCTGCTGCACAACCACATACAGAATTAAAAACCATTAATTTTGTTCCTTCATTATTTTTCATTGCTTCGGCTACTTCATCAGCAGTCATCAACGATTTAAAACCTGCTTCAACTAATTGTTGACGCATAGGTGCTACTAACATTTCTGGATATGGCATATTATTATTTCTTTAATTGTAACTGCAAAAGTACAATTTTGTTTCCAAAATATATTTAAGTCTATTTGGCATTAAAATAGCTTAAAACAATTTATTGTTAAATTGTTTAATATATTATTATCAGTTTTTTAAAACGATTGATATGCTTATTTTTGAAAAAAATTAAATAAATACAAAAAAAACAATATGTCAGAAACAAAATCAGTAGCTCCTTATAAAGTTAAGGACATTAGCTTAGCAGAATGGGGAAGAAAAGAAATTACTTTAGCTGAAGCAGAAATGCCAGGTTTAATGAGTATTAGAAAAGAATATGGTCCTGAACAACCATTAAAAGGCGCTCGTGTAGCTGGTTGCTTACACATGACTATTCAAACTGCAGTATTAATTGAAACTTTAAAAGTTTTAGGAGCAGAAGTTACTTGGAGTTCATGTAATATATTTTCAACACAAGACCATGCTGCTGCTGCAATTGCTGCTGCTGGTATTCCAGTTTACGCTTGGAAAGGACAAAACGAAGAAGAGTTTGATTGGTGTATTGAGCAAACTTTATTTGCTTTTGAAGGTGGAAAGCCTTTAAATATGATTTTAGACGATGGTGGCGATTTAACCAACATGGTTTTTGATCGTTATCCTGAATTAACCAAGGATATTAAAGGATTATCAGAAGAAACAACAACTGGAGTTCATCGTTTATACGAACGTATGAAAAAAGGTACTTTAGTTATGCCTGCAATCAATGTTAACGATTCGGTTACAAAATCGAAATTCGATAACAAATATGGTTGTAAAGAAAGTTTAGTTGATGCAATTAGAAGAGCTACGGATATAATGATGGCTGGTAAAGTAGCTGTAGTTGCTGGTTACGGTGATGTAGGAAAAGGCTCTGCAGAATCGTTACGTGGTGCTGGTGCCCGTGTATTAATTACTGAAATTGATCCAATTTGTGCTTTACAAGCGGCAATGGATGGCTTTGAAGTAGTTACTATGGAACAAGCTTGCCCTCGTGCAAATATATTTGTTACAGCTACAGGTAATGTTAACATTATTGCTGAACGCCACTTTAAAGCAATGCGTGATAAAGCAATTGTTTGTAATATTGGTCATTTTGACAATGAAATAGACATGGCTTGGTTAAATAAAACACATGGTGCAAGTAAAAATACACTTAAACCACAAGTTGATATTTACAATGTTGATGGACATGAAGTAATTATTTTAGCGGAAGGTCGTTTGGTAAACTTAGGTTGTGCTATGGGTCATCCTAGTTTTGTAATGAGTAACTCATTCTCAAACCAAACTTTAGCTCAAATAGAATTATGGAACCACAGTGATAAATACGAAAACAAAGTATACGTTTTGCCTAAACACTTAGATGAAAAAGTTGCTTTCTTACATTTAGAGCATATTGGTGCAACGCTTACTATTTTAGATGGCGAGCAAGCTGATTATATTGGTGTTAAAGTAGAAGGTCCTTTTAAAGCTGAAATGTACAGATATTAAATAATTAATAATAATTTATACGAAAGCCAATCCTTTTAGGGTTGGCTTTTTTGTTGCAATTAATTAGATAAACAGCTTCCTAATCCCCAAAAGTTATGTATTTTAGGGATTATAATCCCCAAAAAGCATATATTTCGGAAATTATATTCTTCAAAAATATGAATAAGTGGAAATCAATTTTTAACCTTTTTATTTGTGTATTTGTTTGTTTAAGTGCAGGTATTTTAGGAACAATAATTACTAGTCCAAATACATTATGGTTTCAAAATTTAAATAAACCATTTTTTCAGCCTCCTAATTGGTTATTTGGCCCAGTTTGGACTGTTTTGTATATTCTTATGGGGATATCAATTTGGTTAATAAGCAAGCAAGGGTTTAAAACAAAGTTAAATAAACAAGCCCTTTATTTATTTATTACACAATTGGTTCTAAACTCATTGTGGAGTTTAGTTTATTTTGGAATGCAACAAATATTTGGAGCCTTAGTACTTATTATACTTATTTGGTTTTTTATATTTTTAACTATCATTTGTTTTAAAAAAATAAACAAAATAGCAGCATTATTACTTTTACCTTATTTACTGTGGGTCAGTTTTGCTACGATTCTCAATGCTTCACTTTGGTATTTAAACTAAAAAGCTTCGTTCATTGTAAAATACAATCCTTGAATGCCATTTTCACCTCTTCCATAATCAATTCTTATATTTACATGTTCCCTTTTTATAGCCAAAAAGCGATAACCAACTCCATAATTAAATTTAGGATTTTCAAAAAGTAATAATGCCTTATTAGCTACATTACCAAATCCACCAAAAATAGTAATTGAAATAGGACCCCAAACTTGTTTTCTTAACTCTGCCTGCAAAGCCATAGCATGGTTGTCTCTAAAACGACCGTTGTAATATCCTCTCAAATAGCTATCGCTTCCGATTGTGGCAAGTTGTTTAAAAGGGATGTTTCCCTCATTAAAATTACCAAATGCTTGAAATGCTAATATATTGTTTTTCCAAAGTTTTATGTATTGCCTTGCATCAATGGTTAGGTTATTATATTGAAATTTACTTCCAAAAATTTGCTGGTTAAATAAAGTAGAAATATCAATAAAATGACCTTTAGTCGGAAAATATATTTTATCTCTATTATCGAAACTAACAACTGCGCCTAAGCCCGAAGTAAAGCTATTATTTATACCGATTAAATTATCATTATTAAAAATAGAATCACCCTTAAAATCACCCATGTAATTAAAATCTGCTTGAACACCCAAATAGACACTTTTAAACATTTGTTTAGTAGCACGTAATTGCAATCTGTTTTGCGAAAAATCGAAAAGCGATTTCGAATTATTACTTTTATTTCCTATACCCCAATAGTATTCATTAAAATATTTGTATAGGTAAATTGCTTTAAAATTATATTTATTGTTTTTAGTAAAAACATCAATAAATGGCCTAAAACTATACTGATTTAGTTGCGTATATTGAGTATTAAAACGAATAATTGATGGACGAGTTACAGAATCAATGCTATGGCGATACAAGTAAACTAAACTTAATCCAATTTGCCAACCAGTTTCAGGATAAGCACCCCAAATAGGTACTGCAAAAAACGAATTCTTTTTAGGCTTTAATGAATCTCCTTCTAGTTTATCATAAAGTTTATATATCTTTTTTTCGAGGTTTGTTTGGCTAAAAGCTAAACTAGTTAGGGTGAAAAACAGAAAGGTAAATACAAAAATATTTTTATTCATTAATTTTGAATCTTAGTAATTGATATTTTTTAATTTTAAACACACCTTACAACCATTTAATTTTAGGAATTAATTTATAAAAACGATAACCTAAGTTAACCCCAATACTTGTTGATTGAAAGGCAACAAAATTGGGATAATTAAAAGCATTTAAATTGCCATCGTATGTTACAAAAACATTCCAAAAATATTTGTTTCCATTTTTTCCAATCGACAGTTTTGCATGGGTATCAAACTCTAAACTGGTTCCAGTTTCATTAAATTTATTATTGTTAATTTTATAAGCTGCAATACCTAACCCTAAAAAAGCGGAAGGTGAAATAAACCATTTACCACCTTTAAAACAAAAGTTATAAGCATAACCAGGTCTAAAATTTAAACGCCACAATCGAAGGAAGTTCATTCCTGTAAGTTCGCCATAGTTTTTTACACTGTCTATATTATTTGGAATTAAACTAGAGTCGGCTCTTATAGATTTAATACCTGCATTACCCATAATTAAAAAAGCACCCGATGATTTTTTTTGAAACTCCGCCATAGAAAGTGCACTTCGGTAAGAGAATTTTTTATAGTTAAAATTATAAAAAAAATTTAAACCATGGTCTTCAATTTTTGCATCTGGTCTTATAGAAACATTAGAATCATTGCCTCTTATTCTGTAAGCACCAATAAACGAACGGGAATAAATTTCTCCACCACCCCACATTTGATAATAACTAAATGAAAAATCAAAATAATTAGTTCTTCCAAATTTATCTTCATTTCCACTGGTTCTAGGTATTTGAACTCCAAATGCAACTGTAAAATATTTTAAACCTAAACTTACTCCTGTTTGTAAACTAATATTTGGAGATAGTTTTAAAACTTCTTTTGAGTAAGAAAATCGTGGAGGATTAATATAAAAACCAAAATCATTTAACCAAGTATTTGTTTGAATATTGTATGGTCTTTCAAATTGAACTATGTAATTGGTATCTTTTTGGGCAAGTACAGATGAACAAAATAATACCAAAACAAAAACAGTTACAAAGTACTTTTTTGTAACTGTTTTTGTTGAAAATAAATTCTTCAATTTGGTGTTCATTTTATTGACTTTATTAGTAAATTGGATATCGCTATTTGCGATTTCTAATTGTTAATCATTATTTTAAAACCAATTGTTTTTCTGGGTTTTTCTTGATCTTGTAAGAATTGATTAAGGTATTCAAAAACTAGTTTTATATTTTTATCGGTTTTTCCTATACGTTTTTCCATTTTTTCTAGTTTCAATAAAATGTCTTTATTTGTTAAAAGCAATTCACGTAATTTGATGTAAATACGCATAATTTGTATATTTATTTCAATAGCTTGTTTACTGATTATTACACTTGAAAGCATTAAAACACCATGTTCAGTAAACACCATTGGTAATTTCCGCAAACCCATTTTTATTGAATTGGAAGTCGCAAATTGCGACTTCCAATTTTCCAATTCTTCTTGAGTTAATTGAAACATAAAATCATCAGGAAAACGATCAATATTCCTTTTAACTTACTCATTTAGTCTTTTTGTTTCTACTCCATAAAGTTCCGCCAAATCTTTATCAAGCATTACTTTTTTTTCACGAATAACATAAATTTTATTCATTACAACTTCATCAGCTAAAGTAATCTTGTTTTCTGTATTTAACATCATTTGATTTCTTTATTTAATAAAATACTAAGGCAATAACCTGCCGTACATTCTAGGAAAAGGAATACTCTCACGAACATGAGGCAACTTGCAAATCCAAGTAACCAAACGCTCTAAGCCTAACCCAAAACCTGCATGAGGCACACTTCCATATCTACGTAAATCTAGGTACCATTCAAAGGCTTCCATTGGTAATTGATGTTCTTTTATTTTTTCAATTAGTAAATTGGTATCAGTTTCACGTTCCCCACCACCTACTATTTCCCCATAACCTTCGGGAGCTAAAACATCTACACCACGGGCAAATTTTGAATTTTCAGGATCACGCTTTAAGTAAAATGCTTTTACTTCATGAGGCCAATTATAAACCATAACTGGCACATCGAACAAACGAGTTAAAACAGTTTCATCGCTTCCTCCAAAATCGTTGCCATATTCAAAGTTTCTTGCCGAATTTAACCAACCTGGAATATTGCGTTCTTGCTCTTCTAAATCTTTTATTTCTTGTTTTAACTTATCTATTTTAGCTTGGTTAAAACCAATTTCTCCTTTTTTCATTCCAGGAGTTTTTATTTTTTCTTCGCGTTCTATAATTTCGTTACTTATCTCTATAATTTTAGCTTGTACTTGCGCTAATTCATCTTCTAACGATTTAATAGAATTTTGTCCATTTACATCTTGTTCCCCTTTAATAATTCTAACTGCTTCATCGTAACTTAAACGCGGAAAAGGTTTTATTATTTGTTCCAAAACGGTGGTATCTCTTCCTACCATTTCTAACTCAGCTTTGCAATTGGTTAAAACACTAGTAACCACCGAGCGAAGAAAATTCTCGATTAAATCCATATTTTGAAAAATATCAAAGAAAACCATTTCAGGTTCTATCATCCAAAATTCGGATAAATGCCTGCGGGTTTTTGATTTTTCTGCCCTAAATGTTGGTCCAAAAGTATAAATTTTTCCCATTGCAAAAGCCATTGCTTCGCCATATAACTGTCCGCTTTGGCTTAAATAGGCAGTGTCGCCATAAAAATCGGTTTCAAATAAATTGCTTGTTCCTTCACAAGCGTTTCCCGTAAATAAAGGAGCATCCATTTGCACAAAACCTTCACCTTGAAAAAATTGATGAATGGCAAAAGTAATTTGATTTCTAATTTTCATAATAGCCCATTGGCGTTGGCTACGTAACCATAAATGTCGGTTATCCATTAAAAAATCAACACCATGTTCTTTTTTTGCAATTGGATATTCATCTGCAACTGCAATAACTTTTACGTTAGTTGCCTGAATTTCAAAACCACCCATTTGTTTTTCATCTTTTGTAACTTTTCCAGTTATTTCAATGGAGGTTTCTATCGAAATTTTTTTACACTCATTAAAAACTTCTTCACTCACAGTTTCGGCACTTACTACACATTGGCACCAACCAGTTCCATCGCGCAATATTATAAAATAAATGCCCTTGCTATCTCTGCGGTTACTAGCCCAACCTTTAAGGGTAATTTCTTGTCCTTCGTAATCTTTTAAATTTTTTATTAAATATGTTTGCATAAATATTTTTAAGGTATTTTCTGTAAAATTAAGCTTCAAAAGTAATTCATTTTAAATTATAAGCCATAAAGATTAAACAGTGATTAAATATTTTTGAATTATAAACACTCACTTCATTTATGCGCTTATTAAGCCGGGGCTTTAGGCGGATTTAATTAGTTTTGATGGGAAAACTCTAGTTTTTAAAAATTATTTTTAATAATATTATAAAAACTAGGATACAAAGCTGCCGAAGAAGCAATTAAAGTTTTATCAAATACATAATTATTGCTTCCAGAAAAAGTAGAAAGTTTTCCGCCTGCTTGTTGCACTATAAATGCACCGCCTGCCACATCCCAAGGGTGTAAACCATACTCAAAAAAACCATCAAATCTGCCGCAAGCGGTGTAAGCTAAATCGACTGCTGCACTTCCCATTCTGCGCATTCCTTGGGTATTTACCATTAAATATTTTAAAGTAGCCAAATAGTTTTCCATTACTTCAAAATCGTAGTAAGGAAAGCCAGTTGCTAATAACGATTTGCTTAGTTCTGTATTTTGTTTTACAAAAATTTGTTCGTTATTTAAAAAAGCTTTACTGCCTTTCCAAGCATAAAACATTTCATCTCTGTTGCATTCATAAACCACTCCTAAAATTAACTCATTGTTTTGCATTAGCCCAATGCTTACGCTAAAAACAGGGAGTTTATGTATAAAATTGGTAGTACCATCAAGCGGGTCAATAATCCACATCAATTCTTTTTGTTCGGTAGCTATGGTTGCTTCTTCGGTTATAAAACCAGCCTCTGGCAAAATTTTTTGCAAGCCAGCCACTAACATTTCTTCAGCTGTTTTATCTACATAACTTACTAGTTGATTAAAAGTTTTTTCTTCCACTTTGTCAAGCGAAAAGTTTTTGTTTTCGGCTAAAATAAATAACCCTGCTTGCTTGGCTAAATTGCAAGTATCAAGGCATAGTTTTTCATGGTTTATCATGTTGCTAAATTACATTTATTTTGTAAAACAATGTTTGGCTAAATGTTAATATTTATATATGTTTGGTTTAATTAATTTAACAAACTAAACAATGGAACCTTTAGTAAATAAAAAATATTTGTTAGAAAAATTCCAAGGCAAAGGAGGTTGGACTTTTGCGCGCATTCCCGAAATATTGCAAGATAAAAATGCGCCATTTGGTTGGGTAAAAGTGTGTGGAAGTATTGATGGTTTTGAAATAAGAAAATACCATTTAATGCCAATGGGAAATGGCAGTTTGTTTTTACCTGTTAAAGCTGAAATACGAAAAAGGATAAATAAAAGAGAAGGAGATTGGGTACATGTAATATTATACCCCGATAACGAACCACTTGAAATACCTGAAGAAATGCTTTTATGTTTGGCAGATGAACCTGATGCATTGACATTTTTTAAATCGTTGAGTGAAGGCGAACAAAAAAATTATATACAACATATTTATTCTGCTAAAAATGAAGATTTAAAGATTGATAGATTAGCTAAAACAATAAATAAATTACAAAAGGGATTGAAATTGAATGATAAAGATGGGTATTAAATAATAAAATTAAATGTTTTATTTGAAAATATATAAGGCCTTAATCAAGCAAAAATGGAAACAAGAATAACAATTAATGCAACTATAAACGCCTCAATTGAAAAAGTATGGAGTTGTTGGACAAAACTTGAACATATTACTCAATGGAATTTTGCCGACCCTAGTTGGCATTGTCCTTACGCAGAAAACGATTTTAGAGTTGGAGGAAAATATTTAGGAAGAATGGAAGCCAAAGATGGCAGTTATGGATTTGACTTGGAAGCAATTTACGATATTGTAACGGAACAAAAAGAACTGACTTATACAATGGCCGATGGCAGAAAAGCCACTACTATTTTTGAAATAAACGGACCAAATACTGATGTTACAACCATATTTGATGCAGAAAATGAAAATTCAGTGGAGTTACAACAACAAGGTTGGCAAGCAATATTGAACAACTTTAAAATGTATACGGAAACAGTTTTATAAAAGGAGTAGATATAAGTTTAATTTATATCAATTATTAAAATGGTTTTAACTTTCCTCTTTAAAATTGGAATTCAATCTTAACCATTATTAAATATTTAAAGTTTGATTTAAATAACAATTTGAAAAAGAATCACTACTATGCTTTTTCTATCAAGTTCTTTTAAGTTGGTACTATTAAACCCTACTAGGGTAAGGAATTTTTTATTCATATAAAAACTAAAATTATGGTATTTATTTTTTAGTTAAATCAAAGTTCAATACAGTGTTGATAATAAAACCTTCATTGAATTGCATCACGTTTCTACCGCTAACTTGTCGTCCAAGCTGAACTATTTGGTTAAAGTAGCCACCTTCTATTTTAAATTTATCATTGAATTTATAGCCCAATAAAATACCTAGTCTATTTTGGTCAAATATATTTTGGTTTACATTTTCGCCAAAGCCAATAAAAATTTCATCATAGGCTGCAACATAAGGTTCTTTGCTTTCAAGCGTGTTTCCTATGAGCGGTGTTTGTGCCCTAAATAGGTAACGCAAGCGGTTTACATAAGTCCATTTGTCTTCTGTGTTTAAACTAGCATTGGTATAACTGCCTAACCAACGTTGTTCTAGCATGTATCGGTGGCTCAAATCGAATCTTCCCAGTTTATTGCTAAGTGTTAAAACTTGATACAATCTATGTTCGGTAAAAGCTTTTCCCATGGAGTTAATAGGAATTTCGCCATAAGGAAACGTTTCAATTAATCCATAACCAACTCTAAAAACTGCATTTGAGTTGATATGGTAATTGATTCCTGTTCGCAATAAACTTTGTTGCCAACTAAGGCCAAACTCATTTCTGCGCCATTGATATTCAATATGGGCACTCCAATTTTTATGAAATTTTATGGTTGTGGTATTGGTATACCAACCAATTTTATTATAATTATTTATACGAGTATTTTGTGCATACAATTGGGTAAGTGCTATTAAGCATAATCCCATTGAAATAATTTTTTTCATTGTTTTGTTCTTTAACTTAATTAACTTTTTTTCTGGTAGCGTGAGGATGTTCTGAAAGAGGTTTATGTTGGTTCAAACCAATAATTTTAAAGGTTCCACCTTCGTGGTTATACTTTTCAGCCATCTCGTGTATATGTTCCATTACAGTATGGTCAACCAAAGTTGCTTTAGTAAAATCAATTATAATATTTTTTCCTCTTGGCAATGTATCTAATTGTTTTTTTAAACCAATATAATTACTAAAAATGGCTGAATGTTCTACATCAATCAGGTAGTTTTCATCATCTTCGGTAATAATTGTTAAAAATGGTTTGAAAATACTTTTTAAAGGAACACCATTTACTATATGAATTATTAACTTTACAATTATTCCAGCAGCAATTCCTATTAATAAATCGGTTGCAAGTGTAAATACAATAGTAGCTACAAAAATTAATAATTGTTCTTTTCCTGTTTTAAAAGTTTTTCTAAACTCTTTTGGGGAAGCTAATCTAAAACCTGTAACCATAAGCATGGCTGCTAAGGCTGCCAAAGGTATTTGGTGAATTATTTGACCAAGAAATAAAACAAATAGCAAAAGAAAAACTCCATGGAAAAAGTTTGCCCAACGTGTTTTAGCTCCATTATTAACATTAGCTGAACTACGAACTACTTCGGCTATAATTGGTAATCCACCAAGGAAACTCGAAATCATATTTCCTGAACCTTTTGCATATAACTCTTTATTAAAGTTGGATACACGCTTAAATGGATCTAATTTATCAATAGCCGCAGCTGTTAATAATGATTCTAAACTTGCTACTAACGAATAGGTAATTATTATTTGAATACCAAAACTGGTAAGTAAATAATCAAAGCGAGGCATTACAATTCCATCTAAAAAATTTGATGGTAGTGAAACTAAAAACTTTGGACCCAACACATATTCATGAGCACTTAAAAATAAGTATTTATGTTCATGCTCCAAATCGAAAAAATGGCCTAAAGGAATAGCAATTAATACTACTAACAAAGGTGCAGGAAGCATTTTTACATATTTATTATTAATCATTGGTAAGCCAATAAGAATAATTAAACTAACCACTGCTATAATGGCTACTTCTGGATTCATGTTCATTAGGCTATGAGGAATAGCTGCAATAATTTCCATCATTTCTTTGCCTTCGGGTTTAACACCTACTGCTGTATGAAATTGTTTTGCAAAAATCATGATACCAATGGCTGCAAGCATTCCATGTACTACAGATGATGGAAAAAAGTTGCTTAACACACCTGCTTTAACTAAACCAAAAAGCATTTGCAAAATACCACAACCAATTCCAACACCTAAGGTACATTGATACGCAAACATTTCTATTTGCTCATGCGATAACCCGGCTGGAGCCATTTTTTTAAAGCCTTCCATGCTCATTAAAACGATAATGGCAAGGCCTGCAGCCGGACCGTTAATGGTTAAATGCGAACCGCTGGTCATGGAGACAAACATGCCGCCAATTATACCTGCTATAATACCTGCCATTGGAGGGACTCCACTAGCCATGGCTATGCCTAAACATAATGGCAATGCTATTAAAGAAACTATAAAACCAGAAAGTAAATCTGCTTTCCAGTTTTGTTTTAAACCCGATATAAAATCTTTGGGTATTGATAAATTTATATTTTTCATTTTTTGAATTTTTTTTAAGTTGTTATCCGATAAATCGGAATTGTTAAATTGTTTTGTTGTTAAATTGCTAGAAGCCAGAAGCCAGTTGCCAGAAGCCCTTAAGATGATCTAAACCCTACATCGTGGAATCGTTTGATATGAGGTCCAAGAAATAATCTGGAATAAATTCTTATCAATGCCAATCCATCTATTATAAAACTAAGTGATACAATAATGGCTAATGGTGCTTGATTTTCTTGAATATGGGTGTAAATTAAATCCTCGCCTATAAAAGTGGGAGTAATAGGAAAGCCTGATAAACCTAAGCAAGCCAATAAAAATAAAAAAGCCAAGCGTGGATATTTGTAAGAGTGGCCATAAAACTGTTTTAAGTCTATCTCTTTCTCCAATCGTTTTAATTTTATAAAACAAAAATAACCAAGCGCACCTGCTACTGCACCTCCACTTAAATACAATAAGATATGGCTGTATTCAAAATGCTCGTTAAATGAAATAGCCAAAGCAATCATTACATTATTCATTAAAACCAAAGTCCAACTCATAATAACACTATTGCGTTCTGCAAACGATTTGGCAACTAAAAGTAACCCAAATAGACCAATAATTTCAGGTAAAAAACGATGAACTTGCTCTGGAATTGAAGCTTCGAATTGTAATGCTGTTAAAGCACTTAATAGAATTACCATAAATATAGATAATGTAGCTTTAAAGCTTAAAATTTTCATTTTTCGACCTACTAATTTTATTGGCATCCAAATAAATTGATATACAAACCAATCTAAGTTCCATTCTTTTAAACTTAGCATATAAATGGTGTATAGCAAACGTTTTGGAAGTGCAAATTTAGATGAATGAACCCTTGGTGTAAAGTTGTAAAATTGTTCACGAATTAAGTAACTAACTACCGATGGAGAAACCAATAATTGGTAGGTTCTTAAAAAGGCGTTTCCAGCAAAATGAATCAATGCTAAGGTTTCGAAACCGGCTGCTACTTCTATAAAAATTAATCCTATTTGAGCCAGTGATGCATAAGCTATTTGGCTTTTTACAGATGATTGAACCCTAGCTGTTAATGAACCTATAATGGCAGTTATTAAACCTAAAATACCAATAATTATTCTAACCGAATATTGGTACTCCCAAAACGGAAATGTGCGCAATAATAAAAATACGCCAATATGCACCGAAAGCGAACCATAAAATATAGCGCTAGAAGGCGTAGGTCCTTCCATTGCCCTTGGCAACCACGATGAAAAAGGAAACTGAGCCGATTTAGCTGCTGCCGAAATTAAAATCATAAGCGAAATAAATATGCCAATCCAACTGTGGTTTTGCAAATGATCGTGAACTAGTTCATAATTATTTAATTTTAAAAAAGTAATGTTTTCGTGCCATAAATGATGGCTCATCCACATGGCCAATAAAATGCCTACATCGCCAATTCTATAGATGCTAAATACTTTGATGGCATTTTTAACAGGTAAGTAGCGGTCTCTGTAAAAACTGATAAGTAGAAACGAAGAAATTCCCAATATTTCCCAGCCTAAAAATAAAGTTTCAAAATTGCCCGATAACACCGTGATAGAATAACCTATATAAAAGAATAATATGGTATTGAAAAACCTTTTGTATCCATGTTCGCGGTGTAAATAATAACGGCTATAAATGGTTACTAAAAAGGTAAGAAACGAACCTACAAAAAGATAAACAACTGTAATTTTATCGAAATAAAAATCGAGTAAAAACTCGTAGTTGGTTGTTTTGTAAATGAGTATTTCTTTTAAATTTAATACAGGAAAACCATTAAAAAGCCAGAAGATAACAAATATTACAAAACCAATAAAATTAATACCTACCGAAGTAAATGCAGTTAAAGAAATGAGTTTTTCATTTTGCCTTGGGATAATTAAACTAATAATAAAACCAAGCAAAGGAATAAGTATGAATAATTGAATTATTTTTTCCATTTTTTAATTAATTATTAAATAAATAAACTGGGAAATTTTCTTCGGTTGATTCAATCAAATAGTTTAAGTTAGGTATATTTTCCAAATTGCTCATTAGCGGTTTATATGGAACAAATTGTCCTTCTTTAAATACCTGAAGTTTTCTTGTAACAGGATTAACCGATACCAAATGCATCCATTCATTATTATACCATTCGTAAGTTTCGGGTGTATTGCTAATGGCATTTAAAACTATTTCCGGAAAATGCTCAACTATAACAAGCATCCTAATAGGGTCATGTACTTCAATCATTTGGTTTGGTAAACCAGGTCTTAAATCGCCATCAATACCATTGGCTACACCTAACAAACCCATTACATTGTGCGGCAATTTGGTTCCAGCACCTAATTTTTGATTATCTACTCTTGAGAAATAGTACTCTAAATTAATTCCTCCACAAACAGGACCAATTGGTTTTAAAATATTGATTAAAAAAGTTCCATCTAAATCTATTTTATAGTCGTACGAGTTTAAGAACGAACGTCTATCTAAAAATAAATGCTTGGTTAAATCGCGTTGACCTACAATACATAGAGAATTGGTAGCGTGGTTTAATTCTGGCCTAGGTTCAAATAATGAAACAGAACGTAATTTTACTGCCTCATGTACCTTTTTTGGACTGTCTTTGGTATTGGTTAAAATAAATCTACGCGAACGTTCTTTTGCATTTTCATCCAGCGATTTGTTGAATGTTTTTTTATTTTTTAAGTGCAACATTTTTTGAGTTTCATCCAATAATACTTCATCATAAAACTCCATTTCATCGCGAGTTGTATCATGTAAAGCGCCCATAAATTGAGTGGTTTCTGGAATTATTAATCCTTTTTGTGCAAGTATTTGTCTTACTTTTTTATGGTTAGCCATAAAACTCATTACACGCGCATTAACCGAACCTGGTCGGCCAGAACATGCTCCACAATCGTAACCTGCGTAGTGTGTATTGTTAATACTACTGGCACCATGGCCAACCAAATAAACCAAAGGAGCAAAGTTTTCAATTAACCCAATGCTGTTTAATAAATTTTGAACACGAATAACCATTTCATCAATAGTAAAACCTATTTGTAAATCACCTTCACGTTGGTTTATATTTTTGTTTTCAATGGTTAATTGCGAAAATTTATCCATGTGCTTAAACGATGAAGTGTTAGCAGGACTCATGGTTGGTTTAAAAATATTAACAGCTAGCTTAAATGCAGATGAAAAACCTAAGGTTTGCGAAATAATCCAACCTTGAAATAATGAATGACTTTTTTTGCTGTAATGTGCATCTTTTTCCTTTTTTCCTTTTGTATTAATTTCTTTAATTAAATACTTGGGCGTAACAGGTGCTGGGCACAATTTAGTATGGAATTTTCCATTTTTAGGTTGATAAAAAAACTCTACTCCAAAGAAGCCAGGAGTACCAAAAGTTTCACATTTTACATCATTTAATTCTACATATCTGCGAATTGAACATTCCCTATCGTCAATACAAAATAATGCTTGAAAACTTTTAGGAGTTTTTGGAGCTTTGTTATCGTAACCTAATTGCACACCTGCAAGCACTTGGTCGTAATAAGTCCATTCATATGCATCTTGCCAAAGCATAATTACTTCATTTAATTCAGTAATTTCCACAGGAGCAAATAATGCTGTTGGTTTTTCCTTTAAAATATCTTTTAATGGTTTCCAATTGTTTCCATATTCACTATCTAATGC
>JBAXCN010000041.1:0-27105 GCA_037141455.1 Bacteroidota bacterium | reverse complement strand
GTTTAGGCTGGCAAAGTTACGATTACGAAGGCCGTAGGGTTTGGGAACACAGTGGTGGTGCCAACGGATTTGTAACCAAAACTGAATTTATTCCAGAAGAAAATTTAGGGGTATTGGTCTATACCAATACCGATGCCAACTCGCTTTACGATGCTTTGGTAAAACAAGTTTTAGAAGCATACTTAAATGTTCCTTACCGTAATTTAAGCGAGAAATATTTTGATGGTGGTAAAGCAAGTCGCGATGCAGAACAAGCAGAGTTAGACAGTTTAAACAAAGTGGTTTTACTTAAAAATAAACCAACATTGGACTTGCAAAACTTTGTTGGCACTTATAATAACAGCTTTTATGGTGATGCAGAAATTCGTTTATTAAAAGGTAAAATGACTTTACATTTTAGCCACCACCCAACTAATATTGGTAAATTGGAGTATTTAGGAAACGACAAATTTTTATGCACTTACAGCGATGTAACTTGTGGAGTTCAAGTATTACCTGTTAAAATAGAAAATAACCAAGTTAAAAGTATAACCATAAAAGTTGCCGATTTTATTGATTACTTAACTTACGATTTTGAGAAGGTAAATTAGGGTTGCTGAGCGGATTCGAAGCATGATGATTGTTAGTTGATAGAAAAAAATATTAAATGAAGAGTATAAAGTTGAGTACAAAATATACAAATAGTTATGCTGAAAGCATCTTCATAGCTATAAATAATTGCTTGCCATTAGCCTTAAAATAGAATTTTATAAATAAACTTTTAGTTTAGTAAAGATTTCAACAGTGGACTAAACCTCTTTATATCAAACTGATTGCATCGAAATTCAAAATAACCACCAAACTAAAACCCACAAAAAAAGCCATCCGAACTTCGAATGGATTTTTTTATAATTTATTAAATATTATAAAGATACTTCATCGGCTAACTCAGGGTCAACCAAAACACGACCACAATGTTCGCAAACAATAATTTTTTTACGTAATTTTATATCGGCTTGGCGTTGAGGAGGAATACCTGCAAAACAACCACCACAGCTTTCGCGCATAATGATAGCCACACCAATTCCGTTTTTCATACTTTTTCTTATTCTATCGTACGATGCTACTAACCTGTCGTCAGCTACTACCACTGCTTTTTCACGGTCAACATTTAATATAGCTTCTTCTTTTTCAGTATCGGCTATAATGCTTTCTAATTCGCCTTTTTTAGTTTTTAAATCTTGCTTACGGCCAATTAACTCAGTATCTAAAGCAGCAATGTTTGCTTTCTTTTGCTCAGCATCAAAGTTAAAATTTTTAATTCTTTTATCAGCTGCTTGTTGCTCCAATCCTTGAATTTCAATTTCTTTATTCAAAGCATCATATTCACGGTTATTTTTAACTCCTTCTAGCTGTTTTTCGTATTTTTTTGCAAGTGCTTTTGCATCTATTATGCGAGTTTTATTTTGACTAATACTTTCTTCAATTGTTTTTATATCGTTTGCCATATTTGCCAAACGTGTTTCCATACCAACTATATCATCTTCCAAATCAGCAACTTCATTTGGTAATTCACCTCTTACCATTTGTAATTTACTTATTTGCGAATCGATAATTTGAAGCTTGTATAAAGCTTTTAATTTTTGTTCAATGCTTATTTCTTTAGCTACTGCCATATTTGTTTAATAATAATAATTTACTGGGTTGGTATTAATTTTACTTAAAAGGACCACAAATGTAGGATTTTTTTTCATAATTAAATCAATCATAAGTGCTTTTGTAAATTTTTCACTTTCATAGTGCCCTATATCAGCAATCATAAGGCTTTTATCCGCATCAAAAAATTCATGGTATTTAAAATCAGCACTTACAAAGGCATCTGCTCCTTCATTAATTGCATTTTTTAGTAAAAATTGTCCTGATCCGCCACAAAGTGCAATTTTCTTTATTTTGTTTTTGTAAGGAGTATATTTAATTACATTTAAATCCATTTTTTCTTTAAGTAATTTTAAAAACTCATTAGGTTCTACCGCATTTTCTAATTCTCCAATCAGTCCACTTCCTATTCCTGAAAATGTATTTTCAATAGCCACTATATCATGGGCTACTTCTTCATAAGGATGAACCTTTAACAGTGCATTAATAATATTATTTTGTAAGTAAAAAGGCATTAAAACCTCTAACCTTACTTCATTTTCCATATGGCGTTTATTAATTTCGCCAATAAATGGTTTTGCATCATTATTGGCTTTAAAAGTACCAATTCCAGCTAAGCTAAATCCACATTCACTGTAGTTTCCAATATGGCCTGCACCAGCTTCAAACAAAGCATTTTGCACAGTTTCATAATGAGTTTGGGGTATAAAAGTAGTTAGTTTTTTTAAAACACCATTTTTAGGCAACAATACTTTGGTGTTTTTTAGCTGAAGTATTTCAGCAATCTTGCCATTTACTCCATTGCTTACATTATCCAAATTGGTATGCACAGCATAAATTGCAATATCGTTTTTAATGGCTTTTATAATTACTCGTTCTACATAATTTTTACCATTTATTTTTTTCAAACCACTAAAAATAATGGGGTGATGGGCAATAATTAAATTACAATTATTTGCAATGGCTTCATCCACTACTTCTTCAGTACAGTCTAAAGTTATCAAAATATTTTCAATGCTTAAATCCTTGTTTCCAGTAATTAAACCGCTGTTATCATAACTTTCTTGCAAAGCACTTGGCGCATAATTTTCAAAAATGGATATAATATCGTTTACTATCATTAGGGCGAATTTAGGATAAATTTTGAATGTTGGATATTGAATTTTGGAATATCTTAGCTTCTGGCTTTTAGCTACCGGCTTTTGGCAAATAAATATTTAAACTATCTTTTAATCTAAAATGGTAATTCAAATATTCACCCTTGTGGGTTGTTTTTGTAAGAAGAAGGAGGTTAGTGGATGTTTTTTTGAGTAGGTTTATAGCAACTATCCAACAATTAACCAATTAACCAAATAACCAATTAACCAAATAACCAATTAACCAAATAACCAATCATCAAAAAAATTCTGCCATACTGACACAATTTATTTATATTCGCAGCCGTAAATTTGAATTTTAAACTAACAAATGAGAGGCGTAGCAGCAGATATAGCACCTGAAAGTGCAACAAGAAATTTATACATTGAAACGTATGGTTGTGCCATGAATTTGGCAGACAGCGAAGTAGTAGCTTCAATTATGGCGACTAAAGGTTTTAAAACTACCACCGATATTCAAACAGCAGATGTTGTTTTTGTAAATACTTGTTCTATTAGAGATAATGCAGAAGCGCATGTTTGGGGTCGGTTACGTGAAATTAAACACCAAAAGAAAACCAATCCAGGTATGATAGTGGGTGTTTTAGGATGTATGGCCGAAAGGTTAAAAAATGATTTATTAGAAAAAGAACAAATTATTGATATAGTAGTTGGCCCTGACGCTTACCGTGATATTCCCAAATTAATTGAACAAGTAGAAGATGGACAAAAGGCAATGAACGTACTTTTGAGCCGCGAGGAAACTTATGCAGAAATTGTTCCAGTTCGTTTAAGTAGCAATGGAGTTACGGCTTATATTAGCATTATGAGAGGATGTGATAATATGTGTTCTTTCTGTGTAGTTCCTTTTACAAGAGGAAGAGAACGAAGCCGCGATGCTGAATCGATAGTAAATGAAGCACAGGAATTATACAACCAAGGCTACAAAGAGGTAACGCTTTTAGGTCAAAATGTTGATTCATATAAAGTAATAAATGAAAACGAAACAGTAATTTGCACTTTTGCCCAACTGCTTGAAAAAGTAGCATTGATAGCCCCTGATTTAAGGGTACGTTTTACTTCATCGCACCCTAAAGATATTTCTGACGATGTACTTTACATTATAAAAAAATACGATAATGTATGTAATTATATCCATTTTCCTATGCAATCGGGAAATTCGAGGGTTTTAAAATTAATGAATAGAACTTATGATAGAGAATGGTTTAAAATGCGTTTGGATAAAATTAGAGAAGTAATTCCTGATTGTGGTATTTCAACAGATATAATAACAGGTTTTTGCTCAGAAACAGAAGAAGAGCACCAGGAAACTTTAAGTTTATTCGATTATGGTAAATTCGATTTTGCATTTATGTATAAGTATAGCGAAAGGCCCGGAACATTGGCAGTTCGTAGATATGCAGATGATATTCCAGAAAATGTAAAAGGACGCAGATTAACTGAAATTATAGATTTACAACATAGAAATAGCATTGTAAAAAACACCAATGAAATTGGAAAAACCCATATTGTTTTAATTGAAGGAACTTCTAAAAAATCTGATTTAGATGCCAAAGGACGAAATGACCAAAATAAAATTGTGATTTTCCCAATTGAAAATTACAAAAAAGGTCAATATGTAAAAGTAATAATTGAACGTGTAACCATAACAAGTTTAATAGGAAGAATAGTGGAAGAAGTTAAATTCTAATTTTATAAAAATAAAATATGAACATACAAGATATTAAACAACGATTTGAAATAATTGGCAATTCGCCATTATTGAATTATGCTTTGCAAACCGCAACTAAAGTGGCTCCAACTGATATTACTGTTTTAATAAATGGTGAAAGTGGGGTAGGAAAGGAAGCATTTTCAAAAGTAATTCATTCGTTAAGTTCTCGCAAACATGGTCCGTTTATAGCCGTAAACTGTGGAGCAATTCCTGAGGGAACCATTGATTCGGAATTATTCGGACACGAAAAAGGTTCGTTTACTGGCGCGCTCGATACCCGTAAAGGATATTTTGAAACAGTAAGTGGAGGTACCATTTTTTTAGATGAAGTAGGGGAGTTGCCTTTAGAAACTCAGTCGCGTTTATTACGTATTTTGGAAAGTGGTGAATTTATAAAAGTAGGTTCTTCTAAAACTCAAAAAACCGATGTTAGGGTAATAGCTGCTACCAATAGAGATTTGTTGGATTATTCATCTCAAGGTAAGTTCAGAGAAGATTTATATTATCGTTTATCAACTGTTCCTATTCGTGTTCCGCCTTTACGTGAGCGCAAAGAAGATATCAATTTATTGTTCCGTAAATTCAGTGCCGATTTTTCTGAAAAATATAAATCAAAGCCTGTAATGTTGGATGGGGAAGCACAAAATATTTTAGCTGCTTACAGGTGGCCAGGAAATATTCGTCAGTTAAAAAATATTGCAGAACAGTTATCAGTTTTAGATGAAGATAAAAATGTAAATGCATTTGAATTATCGCAAGTTTTACCACCTGAACGCCCCAGTTTACCAGCTTTAATGGTAAATGCAGCAGATGCAAACCAAATGAGTGAACGCGATATTTTTTACAAAGTTTTGTTTGAGCTTCGCAAAGACTTAAGCGATTTGAAAGGAGTTGTTTTTGAAATGATGCAAAACGGAAAAACAACTATGAGTCCCGAAGATTTTGGAATGAAGCCAAATGAAAGTAACATTTTTAACCCTGGAATGTATCAAAATAATACTAATCAAAATAATTCAATCCAAAACAATTATTCAAAACCAAATAATATTATTGATATACCCGTTTTACAAAATCCAGAACCCGAAAGTTTATCAATAGAACATAAAGAAATTGAGTTAATTAAAAAAGCTTTAGATAAATATAGAGGAAGGCGCAAAAAAGCAGCAAACGAACTTGGTATTTCAGAACGAACATTATACCGAAAAATTAAACAATACGATTTAGAAGAATAATATTTTTATATTTGGCTCAATAATTTGTTAAAAAAATAAAATCAGATAATATCAAACATGAAAAAAATATTTTCAATTGCAATACTAACAGCATTAATAGTTGTAAGTTGTGGAGCTCCAAAAGGATTAACCCAAGTAAAAGGACCTTTTGAAGGTAGTAGTTACCAAGGTAGCAGACGTTTTTTTAGAGCAACGGGGAGTGGTGAAAGTAGAGATGCCGAAACAGCTAAAAGCAAGGCATTATTATTGGCTAAGCAACGTTTAGCATCTTTTGTACAAACACAAATTAATCAGGTAGCTGAAAACTACAGTGCCGAAAGACAGATAAGTGAAAACCTTGGTGATTTTAGTACGCGTTTTCAGCAAATAACACGCGAAGTTTTAAGCCAAACTATAGTTAATATTTCAATAATTGGAGATAAAACGTATAAAAATAAAAATGGTAATTTTATAAGTTATATTGCTTTAGAAGCCAAGAAAAAAGTAGTTTACGAAAAATTGAAAGAGTTATCGTTAGTAAGAAAAAATTTAACTCCTGCCGATAAAAATGCAATTTCTAATATGATAGAAAATGCCATAAATGAGGCTGAAAAGAACGATTAGTATTAATTACCAATCTTTATAAAAAAGGGGGAAATTTGTAATTGTGAAAAAGAGTAAAAACCGCTTTCGAATTTATATATGTGGTTTGTTTTGTATTTTTTATCAATTAGCGTTTACTCAAAATAATATTCATATAAATTATCAAATTTTAGGAAATGAAAACAGTAGTTTTTTAAACCCCTTAAGCTTGCCTTTAAAAATAAATGATAGTTTACTACTTCCTAAATTAAACATTGAAATTTTGAATTTTTGCACTCAAAAATCATATATTTTAGCCGATGTTAATTTCCAATTTTCTACTCCCGATTCTGTTAACTTCATAATCAACTTAAATCAAAAGTTTAAATTAATTATTTTAAACACCAATAATAACAACGATATTTTATTAGCAGCATCAGGTTTTAAAAATAATCAATTCAACAGTCAAGTTTTTAATCCAATTTTATTCGAACAAAAAATTTCAAAAACATTAGAATGGTTTCAAAATAATGCTTACCCATTTGTTTCAATTAAATTCGATTCGGTAGTAATTGATAGCAACAACATTAGGGCAAATATTATTTTCAATAAAGGTCCACAAATAATTTTCGATTCAATTAAAGTTATTGGGAATGCCAAAATAAGTCCGAATTTTTTGGCCAATTACACCAATATTAAAATTAGAAAATATTATAATGAAAGTATTTTAAAACGAACCGATAATAGAATTGTTGAATTACCTTATTTATCATTAAATCAACCATCAGTTGTTTATTTTTACGGCAATAAAGCACGATTAATTTTAAATGTAAATAATAAAAATGCAAGTAGTTTTGATGGAATAATTGGCTTTGCTCCAAGTAATAGTATTAACCAAAAATTATTAATCACAGGTGATTTAAATTTAAAATTACAAAATATTTTAGGAAGTGGTAAATCGTTCGATTTAAATTACAGAAGTTTTTTAAACAACTCACAAGAACTAAAAATAAAGTTCAATTATCCCTATTTGTTTAATACAAAAATTTCGCTCGATTATGGGTTGAATCTTTTATTATTCGACACCACTTTTTTTGATTTACAAAACGATTTTGGAATACAATATAGGTTCATAGGAACAGATTATTTTAAAGTATTTTATTCCACACAAAGTACTTCATTAATTTCTGTAGATACCAGTTTAATTCGATCAAACAAAACGCTACCAAATTTTAACGATGTAAAAAAAGATTTTTATGGAATTGGTTTTAAAAAAACTAAAATCGATTATTTCCCTAATCCTTCAAAAGGTTTTTTAGTTGAAATTGATTTAGCAATTGGCACTAAAAATATTATTAAAAATAATAGTATTAATGCACTAAAATTTACAAACGACAACGGTAATTTTTATTCAATTTACGACTCAATAAAATTAAGTTACACTCAGTTCAAGGCATCTTTAAAATTTGAAGATTATATAAAAATTACTTCAAAAATTATTTTAAAAACTGAACTAAATGGAGCTTGGTTTCAAACCGAAAATTTATATTTAAACGAACTTTTTCGCATTGGTGGATTAAAATCGCTTCGTGGGTTCAATGAACAAAGTATATTTGCAAATAAATTTGCAATTGCAAATACTGAAATTAGGTATTTATTAAATAAAAATTCGAATGTTTTTTTATTTTATAACCAAGCTTGGTATAAAAATGAAGTGAGTAAATTAAATTCGTCTGATAATCCTTTTGGTTTTGGGTCAGGCCTGTTATTTGAAAGTGGAGTTGGTTTGTTTACTTTAGTTTATGCAATTGGAAAACAATTTAATAACCCAATTGAGTGGAACGCGGCAAAAATACATTTTGGATATATAAATTATTTTTAATAAATGAAGTTTAAAAAGGGTTTTTTAATAATATTTTTTATGTTGAGTATTGAATATGCTCATCCACAAAACGATACTTCATCAGCTCTAATTAGCAATGCTACAAGCTATTTTGTAGACGATACTTTAATTTTACAAAGCAATTCATTTTCACTTTTAGACTCATTTAAAAACGAAAAAATTCTTCAGACATTCTTTAATAAAACTTATTCACTTCCCGGTTTATCAAATACTATTTTATTATCAAATCAAGCAATAGAAAGAAATTTACCATTTTTAAAACAAATTAAACCAGCTATTGTTAACAATAATTCGTGGAAAGCTTTTTACATTATTGGAATTTTAATTTTTATTGCTTTAATAAGGTTATTAAATCCCCGAAACTTTGAATCTGCAACATCAATTATGTTCGATATTTTGTTTATATCATCTATAAAAAATTTCAATGACACAAAATTTACTTGGGTTACTTTTCACCTGTTTATAGTTTATATTCTAAGTTTTTCATTAATTTTAACTCAGTTCTTTGAATATAATCAATTGTTTAACAATATTGAGTATTACAGTCTAGTTTGGATTGTTTCTCTAATAATTTTTATTATTTATTTGATAAAATTTATTATTTATTTCATTGTTGGTTATTTGTTGAACGATTTAAATTCATCTACCAAAATGGTAGTTAATATCATTCAAATTTCAAATTTTTTAGGATTTGTTTTAATCCTCTTTGCAATGTTTTATATTTACGTAAACGCTTTACAATTAACACAAACTATATTTTTTGCTATGGTAGGAATTTTCCTTACTGCCATACTTTATCGCATTTTTAGGTACCTCACAAACCAAATAAGTAATAGTACATTGCCTTTTTTTTACTTATTTATTTATCTTTGCGCGTTAGAAATTAGTCCTTGGTTAATATTCATCAAAATTTTAAATAGCTATTTAAGTTGAAAAACACAAAAGTTAAAAGTGTACTTGTATGTCAACCAAAACCCGAAACGGAAAAATCTCCGTATTTTGATTTGGCAAAAAAACATGGATTAAAAATTGACTTCCGTCCTTTTATTGAAGTAAAAGCATTAACACCCAAAGAATTTAGGGCACAAAAAATTAATATTCTCGAACACACTGCTATTATCCTAAATTCTCGTAATTCGGTCGATAATTTCTTTAGAGTTTGTACAGAATTAAAAATAGAAATGCCTATTGAAATGAAATATTTTTGTGTAAATGAAAGCATTGCCAATTATCTTTCTAAATATATTCAGGTTAGAAAACGTAAAATATTTGTAGGTAAAGGAACCGAAACACAATTGTTTCCGTTGTTCAAAACCCACGCAAAAGATAAATTTCTTTTTGCTTGTAGCGATTGGCGTAAACAAGATATTGAAAAGTTTATGAAAAAAAGCAAAATTGCTTTTAAAGAAGCTTTCTTTTATAGAATTATCTCTTCAAATTTACAGGATTTGAGTAATGTAAATTATGATATTATATCATTTTTTAGCCCTGCCGACATACGATCATTGTTTGAAAATTTTCCAGAATTTAAACAAAATAATACAGTAATTGCTGCTTGGGGTGCTACCACTATTAAAGCTATAATTGATGAAAAACTTACTGCCAATATTCAAGCACCAACACCCGAAACCCCTTCAATGGTTGCTGCTATCGATAAATTTATCATCGAAATAAATAAAGAAAAGTAGATTATAAACTTTATTTTTTATTTCAAAGCCTTGTAAACACTGAGTTTATAAGGTTTTTTTATTGCTGATTACTAGTTTAATATACTTTTTTATTTTTTTTTACGTTTATTCTAAACAAAATATGATTTGTTTTTATAATTAAATACATTATTATTGAAAACTATAATAAAACTCCTGTATATTGATGAAAATAAAATTTACTATATTAGTTTTAATTTTTGGTTTTTTAGCTAACCATTTAAAAGCGCAACAAGATCCTCAACTAACTCAATTTATGAATAATAAATTGTTTTATAATCCTGGTTTTGCAGGTTCAACACCTGATAGAATTTGTGTTAACTTGGCCTACCGCTCTCAATGGGTTGGTTATGGTGGAGGAACTGCATTTACTCCTGAAATAAATGGAGCAAAACCTGTGGGAAGAGGAGATGAACCAACTACCCTTAACTTTGGAATACATGGAAATATTAAAAGATTTGGAATTGGCTTAAATATATGGAGAGATAATTTAGGTTTTACAAATACTTTAAGCCCTACTTTAAGTTTATCTTATATTCAACCTTTCAATAATGGATCGAGTTTAGCTTTTGGATTGGGTGTTGGTATCATTCAAAAAGGTATTAATGGTTCTAAATTAGTTCCTTTGACTCCAGGAGATCCTCTTATTCCAACTGGTGATATTGTTGCAAATGCTATTAATTTAGATTTTGGGATATATTATAAAATTCCTCAACTAAGTATTTTTGATGATTTTTACTTCGGTTTATCTTCACTACATTTAAATAGTCCTGTTGTTGAATTTCCCACAGGTGGGGATAGCAAACAAGACAGACACTATTATGCATATACTGGTGGTATTTACAGAATGACAAATATTGATATTAATCCAAATGTATTTTTTAAGTCGGATGGAGTTAAAACTAGTTTCGATTTTAATTGTTTAGCTACTTACAATCAGAAACTAGTTGGTGGATTATCATATAGAACACCTCAAGAGTTTTCTCTTTTAGCTGGTTATAACTTACCTGTTAATAATAATGTTATTCAATTTATGTATAGTTACGATTTAATAACAAGCGATATTGTTACATACAATCAAGGCTCACATGAAATTTCAATAAGATATTGTTTCGGAATTTCTGTTCCGCCAAGACAAGTAAAACCATTTTATCCATTAAAAACCCCAAGAATGTTATAATAAAAAATAAAATTTCACGTTTATAATAAACATTTCACACAAAATTGTTAATAAACTTGTATTTTTAGTAATATTTGATATTTTTGCCTTTTATATTTTATAATTTTTGAAAGAAAAATGAAGAAAGTAAATTTAATTCTGTTAACCGTAATTGCCATTGCATTGGTCGGATGTAGTAGCGAAAATGGCGAACTTACTGGTGTATTAGGACGCAGACAGTGGTTCCATCCACAACCAATTGGTACGGTTTACATACCTACTGGTTCCATTCATATTGGAGCAACTGAACAAGATGTTCCTATGGCAATGTTAGCTCCTAACAAGCAAATTTCGGTTTCTGCCTTTTACATGGACGAAACAGAAATAACCAATAACGAATACCGCCAATTTGTTTATGCGGTTGTTGACTCTATGATGAGATCTAAATTAGAGTACACCAGCGAATTTGATAATGGGGTAGGTACAACTTACCAAGTGTTAGATTACGAAAAACGTATTGATAAAAATATCGATATGGGTGCTGTTCAAGATATGTATTATAATGAGTCGGAAAGTTATTACCGTCAAAAACAATTAGACATACGTAAATTAGAATATAAATATACCTATATCGATTTAAAAGCTGCTGCAGCTTTAAAACGCCAAGATGCATACAAACGTTCAAGAGCAGATTTCAAAAAAGAGAAAATTGTAAAAATTTATCCCGATACTTTAGTATTCATTCGCGATTTTACATATTCTTACAATGAGCCATTGTCTCAAGTTTACTTTTGGCATCCAAAATACGATGATTATCCTGTAGTTGGGGTTAGTTGGCATCAAGCAAGAGCATTTAGTTTTTGGAGATCACAATACCTAAATAGTTTTTATGATAGACATGACGAACCCACTACAACTGAGTTTAGATTACCTACTGAATACGAATGGGAATACGCTGCTCGTGGTGGAAGAGATCAAAACTTATATCCTTGGGGTAACTATTATGTAAAAAATGCAAAAGGGTGTTCTTTAGCAAACTATAAACCAGGTAGAGGTGAATACGTTTCAGATGGTGGGCATTATCCAATTAGAGTCAATTCTTATTTTCCAAACGATTTTGGATTGTATGACATGAGTGGAAATGTTGCAGAATGGACAAGTACAGCATATGAAACTAATACAAACTTATTTTCACACGATAATAATCCTGATTATCAATTTGAAGTAAAAGAAGATGATCCAGATATAGCTGAAACATTAAAACGTAAAGTAATTCGTGGTGGTTCGTGGAAAGATGTTGCATATTATTTACAATGTGGAACAAGAACATACGAATACCAAGATAGCTGCAATTCATACACCGGTTTCCGTTGTGTAATGAGCTATATTGGAAGATCAAACAAAGACAAAAAATAATTTAAAATTTAACAACCTCAAAACAAACAACAAATTTAAAAAACATGGCAAACAGTTTCTTAGAAAGCAAAGGATTTAAGTCGTTCATGGGTAAAGCCTATGGTTTAGGTGCGGCAGTAGTAATCGTTGGAGCATTATTTAAAATTACACATTGGAAAGGTGCCGATTTAATGTTAACAATAGGATTATTAACCGAAGCAGCTATTTTTACAATATCTGCTTTTGAAAAACCACATCAGGAACCAGATTGGACTTTGGTTTATCCAGAATTATCAGGTTTAGATCCTAAAGAAACTAAAAAAGCAGTTAAAGGAGGATTAGGTGTTACTCAACAATTAGATAAAATGTTGGAAGATGCTAAAATTGGTCCAGATTTAATAAATAGTTTAGGTAATGGTTTCCGTGCATTAAACGAAAATGTAATTGGTTTAAAAGATTTATCAAGTGCAGGTTCTAAAGAGTATGCTGGTCAAGTTGAAAGAATGACAAAAAATTTATCATCTTTAAACTCAGTGTATGAATTAGAAATTACTGAATCATACAATCATTTGAAATCAATCAATGAATTTGTAGGTGGTTTATCAAAAACAGTAAATACATTAAACGAAACTAATGCACAAGCTGAAACATTTAAAACAGAAATGGATAAATTATCTAAAAATTTAACATCGCTTAACAATGTTTACGGTAACATGTTGTCAGCAATGAATGTTAAAGGATAATAATTCCTTTTGATTTTAAACTAAAAATATTAATTTAATCGTTTTAAAAGAAAATATAAAGTAAAATGGCAGGAGGAAATGTATCCCCAAGGCAGAAAATGATAAATATGATGTACTTAGTGTTAACAGCATTATTGGCATTAAACGTATCAGCCGAAATTTTAAGAGCTTTTCACTTAGTTGAATTAAGCATGGAAAAAGCTGGAGCAAATATCGATAAGAAAAATTCGGATATTTTAAAAGCTATTGATACTTATGTTACTAATAATCCAACAGACGCAAAAGGTAAAGCCGCACAAGTAAATGCAGCAAAAGTCGATAAAACAGCTAAAGCAGCTTTAAAATATTTAGGAGATTTAAAAGCTAATTTAATTGATGGTGAAGGGGCTAAAAATTCTGGAAGGAAAGAAGGCAAAGCAGATGGTGAGATTGAAGATGCTTCGAACATGGAGAAACATGCTAATTTACTTATTGTTCAAGGTAAAGGAAAAGAACTAAGAGATAACATTAATAAATGGAGAGAAGATATGCTTTCTGTTCTTTCACCCGATTTAAAGAAAATTGTAAAAAGTGATTTAAATACTGATGTTTCTAAAGGAAGTACACAAACTTGGGAACAAGAATTATTTGAACATTCACCTTTAGCAGCAGTTTCTACTTTATTAACTAAACTAGAGAATGATGTTAAGAGTACAGAAGCACAGGTTTTAGATGAGTTAAGTAAAGATTTAACTAAAGTTAAAGTTGTTGTTGATGAGTTTTTAGCCAAAGTAATTCCTAGTAAAGGTACTTATATTATAGCAGGTGGAAAATACGAAGCTGATATATTCTTAGCTGGATACAGTTCACGTTCTACTTTCGATTTATCTGTAAATGGAAGCCCTGTAAAAGTTGAAAATGGAATTGGTAAATACGAAGTTTCAGCAAGTGGACAAGGTGAAAAGAAATATAAAGGAGTAATTACCCAAACTCAAATTGATGGAACTAAAAAAGAATTTCCTTTTGAAGGTGAATATTTTGTTACCCAACCTATTGCAGTTGTTTCTGCAACCAAAATGAATGTTATTTATAGAGCAATAGAGAACCCAATTGCTATTTCTGTTCCTGGTTATGATGCAAGTCAAATTATTGCTACTACATCATTAGGTACTTTAGTAAAAAAAGGTACTAAGGGTGAATATGATTTAACAGTAGCAGGAAATGATGCTACTAAAGAATTAGTTATAAGTGTTTCAGTTAAATCTGACAATGCAACAAAAAAAATGGGTGAGATGAGATTTAGGGTAAAAAATATACCTAAACCAACCCCTCAATTAGGTTCAATAGAAGTGAGTGGTGGAACAGATATTGCAAAAATCAGATCAGCATCAGCAGTATTTACCATTTTAAAAGATTTTGCTTTTGAAGGAATTAAATATGATGTAAAAAGTTTTAAAATTATTTATCAACCTAAAACCGGTCCTGCACAATATGAAGCAGTAAATGGAAGTAACTTAGTTCCTGCTAGAATGAAAGGATTCTTACAGGCTATTAAGAAAGGTGAAAAGGTTTATGTTTTAGATATTAAAGCGCAAGGTCCTCAAGGGTTAGTACCAATTCCTACAGGGGTAATTGCTGAATGTAATTAAAATTATGAAAAAGAGAATAGTATCAATTTGTTTATTACTTTGTGTGTTTTTAAATGTAAAAGCACAAGGTGTTTATGATGATTTTATTTATAATCGTCAAGCAGTTAAAGAGCGTAAAGTTGTAGCATGGCCTTACTTACGTGAAGCTGATGTAAATAGCTCAAAAAAGGTTATTCGCATCATTGATGTAAGAGAAAAACAAAATCAAGTAATGTCGTGGCCTAAAAATCCATTGAGTGTTATAGTTTATAATGCTGTAATTGAAGGTAAATTAGTTCCATATCGAAATGATTCTTTAAGTAGTTCAATGACTATGGAAGACATTTTAAAATTTACTGTTGATACAACTATTGTAGAAAATCCAGATCCAAATGATCCTGAACAAACGGTACAAGATACTGTTTATGGAAAATTCTATCCTATGGAAAGAATTAAAAAATTTAGAGTTGTTGAAGATTGGATTTTTGATAAAAAGTTAAGTACTTATTTTGTTCGTATAATTTCAATTGCTCCTCAGTTTGTTCCTAAAATAGGTGGTGTGGAGTTAAATGAAATGGATTTATGTGTTTTAAAATACCATGCACGTGACCCAGATCCAACCAATCCAACTGCAGAAATGGACTTAAGACATTTATTTATTAATTACGAAGTTTTTAATAGACAAAATGATGCAGCAAGATTGACTTTTGATGATTGGTTTGAAGCTAGAATGTTTTCGAGTTATATTATCAAACAATCTAACGAGCAAGACATGTACATAAGAGAAAGAGCAGAATTTAAAGACAATGGTGTTGCTGCTATTCTTGAAGGTGAAAAAATGAAACAAGATTTGTTCGAAAAAGAACATGATATGTGGGAATACTAGTATTTAGTTTTCTATATTAAGAAAAGGCTTTTACATTTTGTAGAAGCCTTTTTTTTATTATAAACCAATCCATTTCTTTAAGCAAAATCGACCCTTTTAGGCTTGGAATTAATTTTCTTTAATTTTCCTAAAAAAAAAATTATACCATTTGATTTACAAATAAGGCCTATTTTAAAGGCGTAAATCTAAATAGTATTATTCCTCCACAAAATACAATAGACTATATTATTTGTAAAAGTGGTGTTGTATAGTTGAATTGGTTGTTATCAAAATTATATTTGAATTTAAGTTAATTTACAAAAAAAAAGCCATTCGATTATCGAATGGCTTTTTTAGAATTATTGAAATTTATTTTAATTTAAAAGCAGTTTTAACTTTAGATACATAGTCTAATTTTTCCCATGTAAACAATTCAACTTTTACAGTTTTTGTTTTTCCATCAGGAGAAGTAAATGTTTTACTTACTGTTTCGTTCTTTCTACCCATGTGTCCATATGCTGCAGTTTCGCTATAAATTGGATTACGTAATTTTAAACGAGTTTCAATTCCGTAAGGTGTCATATCAAAAGTTTTTTCAACTATTTTAGCTATTTCTCCATCTTTCATTTTTACTTTTGATGTACCATAGGTGTCAATAAAAATACCCATTGGCTGTGCAACACCAATTGCATATGATACTTGTACTAATACTTCAGTACAAACACCAGCAGCAACCAAGTTTTTAGCAATATGACGTGTGGCATATGCTGCACTTCTGTCTACTTTACTTGGATCTTTACCTGAAAATGCACCACCACCATGTGCGCCTTTACCACCATATGTATCAACAATAATTTTTCTTCCTGTTAAACCAGTATCACCATGTGGGCCACCTATTACAAATTTTCCAGTTGGGTTTATGTGGTAATTAATTTTATTATTGAATAAATGTGCGTATTTTGGATAGTTCTTTTTAACTCTTGGTATTAATATGTCAATGATGTCTTTTTTAATTTTAGCCAACATTTTAGCTTCTGTATCAAAATCATCATGTTGAGTTGAAACTACAATTGCATCAATACGAATTGGTTCGTTTTTATCATTGTATTCTAACGTTACTTGGCTTTTAGCATCTGGACGTAAGTATTTAATAGCTTTATTTTCTCTGCGTAATGCAGCTAATTCAATTAAAATAGCATGGGCTAAATCTAAAGCCAAAGGCATGTAATTATCAGTTTCGTTTGTTGCATAGCCAAACATCATTCCTTGGTCGCCTGCACCTTGCTCTTCTTTTTTCTTTTTGTCAACACCTTGGTTTATATCTGCTGATTGCTCGTGAATTGCAGATAAAATACCACATGAGTTGGCTTCAAACATATATTCTGATTTGGTGTAACCAATTTTGCGGATTACTTGACGTGCAATTTCTTGAACATCTAAATATGCTTTAGATTTTACTTCGCCAGCTAAAATTACTTGACCAGTAGTTACTAAAGTTTCGCAAGCTACTTTGCTTTGAGGATCAAAAGCCAAAAAGTTATCAATTAGTGCATCTGATATTTGATCAGCTACTTTGTCTGGGTGTCCTTCTGATACGGACTCTGATGTGAAAAGATATGACATTTTTTATTTATAAATATTAAAATTATTTTTAATTAAATGGTTGATTTTTATATTAGCGCAATTTTATGCCTTTTTTTTATATATCAAAACATATTTTTATTAGTATTTATAAGTTATTTTTTAATAATTGTAATTAGCTTAGTTATTATTGTAAAAAGTTTTATAGAATGAAAAATTTAGAAGTTGTTGTTAGTCCTGCTTTGTTGCCATATTATAATGTTAAAGGAAAAACTGTTGTAATTATTGATATTTTAAGGGCTACTAGTTCTATATGTGTTGCATTTAAAAATGGAGTAGAAAAACTTTTACCTGTTTTAAGTCCTGAAGAATGCATTTTATTTAAAGAATTTGATTTTATTGTGGCCGCTGAAAAAGATGCAGTTAAAGTAGATGGATTTGATTTAGGAAACTCACCTTTTGAATTTGATAATCCTTTATTGGCAGGAAAAAGTATTGCATTGGCTACCACAAATGGAACTAAAGCTGTAAAATACGCTAAAGAAAATAATGCTGATAAAATTATTATTGGTTCATTTTTAAACTTTGATGTTTTGTGTAATTATCTAATTAACGATGAAAATGATTTGATTTTATTATGTGCAGGCTGGAAAAACAGATACAATTTAGAAGATACTTTATTTGCTGGAGCTGTTGTTAATGAAATAGAGCAGCATTTTTTTTCTGATTGCGATAGTGCGCTTTCAGCTAAGTTATTATATGAAACTAATAACAACAATTTAGAAGAATTGGTGAGAAAATCATCGCATGCAAACAGATTTAAACTTTTACATTTAAATACCGATGATGTTAGTTTTTGTTTACAATTTAACAAAGCACCTGTACTTCCAATTTTAGATGGAAACTACTTTAAAATTTAAATTGAGAATTTTAAAATTTATCATAATTAGGTAAATTTTAAAATTTGTTTTTTAATTAAAACAAAACAGCTATTTTTTATTTTTATAATTATATATTGCATACTTATTGAAAAAAGCATTTATAATAATATTTTTAATTTTAGCTAAATTAAGTTTTGCTACGCACATTGTTGGTGGTGCTTTCGATATTCAATGGACTAGTGGAACAAATTACGTTATAACATTAAAAGTATTAAGAGATTGCAGAAGCGGCCAAGCTGATTTTAACAGACCAAATATTAAGGTTGGTTTGTACCAAAAAAACAACAATTCATTAATTAAATATTTCACTTTAAATTTTATAACTTCTAATAAACTACAATTTATTAGTCCGAAATGTGGCACTAATACTATTGAATGTACAGAAGAAGGAATTTACAGATCCACAGTTTCATTATCGAACTTAAATAGCAATTTTGGTTATTATATAAGTTGGGAGAGGTGTTGTAGAAATGGTATCATAGATAATATAAATGCACCTGGAGATGCAAGTTCTGCTTTTTATGCAGAACTACCACGAAATAGTTTTAATAACTCATCGCCAAGATATACAAACAATCCAGTTACATTAATGTGTATTGGCATTCCATTTAGTTATAATTTTAATTTTATAGATGCAGATAACGATTCACTGGTTTACACATTAGTAGATCCATTAAATGGTAATTTAGATAGAAATCAAAATAATGGTGATCCAAACAATCCAATAAATTTTTCAGGTCCTTACGGATCAATAAGTTGGTTAAATGGTTTTAATGCCAACAATGCTATTCAAGGAACCCCATCTTTATTTATAAATAGACTTACAGGAGAAATAAATGTAACCCCAAACAGTGTTGGAACTTATGTTGCTTCAATAAAGGTTGACGAGTATAGAAATGGTGTAAAAATTGGAGAAGTTAGACTAGAACTTCAGTTTAATGTTGTAGCATGTGCGCCTAATCCACCGCCAGTTATTAGTTATAGCGATACTGGTTCTTCTATTCAACGCACTTTTTACGATGTAGAAATTCCTAACACAATTTGTTTTGATATCAATGCAAGTGATTTAAGTTCTCCCGGAGATTCATTGTATATGACCATCACATCTCCTCATTTTAAATCGAGTTATACCAGTCAACCCAACGTAGCTAAAGCTAAAGCTGGTTTTAGAAGCATAAATAATAGATTTTGTTGGCAAACAACGTGCGAATTATCTAAAGTTGGTTCCGTTACTTTTACATCAGAAGTAAAAGACAATGGTTGTCCGTTTCCTAGAACATCAAAAAATGAAATTATTGTTCGAATTAAACCCATGAGGGCTATGCCTCCACCAGTTTTTAATTGTATTGGAATTTTAAACAACAGAACACAATTAAATTGGAGCGATACAAATACGTCTGTTTTATTAAAAAGCTATAGAATTTACAGAGGAATAAACGATACAGGTTATGTATTGATTACTGAAATTGGAAAACTAATTAATCAGTTTACTGACAACAATTCGCCTAATAATAAAATTATTAATTACACTTATAAAATTGCAAGTATTAATGAATGTGATTCAGAAGGGATTGCTACAAAACCTTTAGGAACAGTTTCTAGCATTCCAGTAATTTTTAAAAATGATAGCTTAAACTTTAAAATATTATCAGATACTATTACATTTGATGTTTACAAAAACAAATGTTTTACAATAAAAGCAGGGGATGAGGGAGATTCATTGGTTATGAAAATTTCATCATCACTTTTTAGTTTAAATAATGTTGGAACTTTGCCAACAGTTAACAAATTAGTTTATGGGAAAGACAGTGTGAAGAGTGAATTTTGCTGGACACCCGCTTGTGAAGCTTATCAATTAGGTTATATTCCAATTGATATTGAGGTTCAAGATTTAAAATGCCCAATTGTAAATATTTCTAAAAAAACTATTTGGATAAAATTAATTTCACAACCACCTGTAGAATCTACAGACATGCTGTGTATGACATTAAGTAGCGATAACCAAACGTATGTTTATTATGGCGATACTTCTAATATTGAACGGTTTAATTATTTTTTAGTATTTAGGGGAATTGATTTTAAAAATTATCAAGTTATTGATACAATTTGGAACAAAGGACCAAGGAACTTTTTAGATAAAAATACGCCTAGCAATAAAAAAATTAACTATACCTATTTTATGATAGGGGTAAATAAATGTGGTTTATGGGGGCAACCAAGCGATACATTAAGTACATTTGAAGAAATTGAATATATACCTAAACAACAAAATTTATTTACTGTAACTGTTGTTGAAAATAAATTTTTGAGAGTGAGTTGGCCACCTAGCACTGAAAAAGATTTTGCCAAATATTATTTATTCAAATCTGTAGATAACGGAAAAACATTTGGTGCTTTAGATACTTTTGAAAATGTAAATGATACTTTTTATAACGACTTAGATGTAGATGTGAATAAACAATCGTATTGTTACCATTTAATCATGTTTGATACTTGCGATAATATTGGACCACAAGGAAAAATTTCTTGTTCTATATTGTTAAAAGGTAAATCGGCTTATTTGAAACATAACCTAGACTGGAACGAATATATAGGTTGGGTAAGTGGAGTAGATAATTATCAAATTGAAAGAAGGTATGTAAACAAAAATTTTGAATCGTTGGTGAGAGTTAATGAAAATACTTATGTTGATAGTAAATTCGATACAGATGAAGGAGCCTATTTTTATTTTGTTTATGCAAATGAAGCCATTCCCGATGCACAAACTTTAAAGCCATTGGCGCAAAGTAAATCTAATGAAGTATTTTTATTTCAGCAACCAAATGTTTACCCACCTAATGCTTTTACTGCCAACGGTGACGGTTTAAATGACGATTTGTTAATGGCAAATTCATTTGTAAAAGACTATCATTTAGAAATATATAACCGTTGGGGTCAAAAAGTATTTGAAACATTTAACAAAAAAGAAAATTGGAAAGCAACATTTAACAATAATACAGTTCAAAATGACGTATACTTTTATATTGTATCTTTTTCTGGTTTTGACAATGAAAATTATACTAAAAAAGGAAATATTACAATATTGAGATAGTAGCTTATTAGTAAAATAATGTAATTCATTTTATTTAAAAGTTATATATTGCCAGCCATGATTCGCATTTTTTATAAGCCAGGCGAGAAGATACTAAAAGGTAACGATGTTAAACAATTAGATTCGCTTACAAATATATTGTGGGTTGATATGCAATCTCCTTCGAACGAAGAGGAAGAATGGGTAGAAAGCAAAACTAACATTAGCATACAAACTCCACAAGAAATTGCTGAAATTGAAAGTAGTGCTCGATATTTTGAGCATAATAATGAAATAACTGCCAATAGTAATTTTTTAAAATTAGAAAATGGGCAATACGAAAAACACCCAGTTTCATTTATTTTAAAAGAGAATGTTTTATACACTTATCGCCAAGTTGATCTTTCCACTTTTGCAGATGTAGTAAGGCGAATGAAAGCAAGTGGAGAAACTTTTAATTCTGGTTATGATGTGCTTATGAGTTTGCAAGAAACCCGAATTGAATTGGATGCAGATTTAATAGAAAAAGTATCGAATGAAATTACAGTTTATAGTAGAACTTTAACTACTGAGCAAAATACCAATAGCGATTTTTTATTAGATATAACAGAACTACAAGAAAGCACTATGATGCTTAGAGAAAGTTTAATTGATAAACAAAGGGTTTTATCAAATTTATTGAAAAGCAGTTTATTTCCTGAAGATAAAAAAGTAAGGTTACGAATAATTTTAAAAGATATTCATTCACTAATTGAATACAGCGCATTTAACTTTGAACGATTAGAGTTTTTACAAAATACAATTACTGGTTTAATAAATTTAGAGCAAAACAAAGTATTAAAACGTTTTACTGTATTTTCTATTGCATTTTTACCACCAACATTAATTTCAGGAATGTTTGGAATGAATTTTAATTCAATACCAGGAGCTAACCAACCGATGGGTTTTTTTATTTGTATTTTAGGTATGGTTTTATCATCGAGCGCGGTACTATTTGGTTTTAAGAAAAAAGGTTGGATTTAGAAAAGCAGCTGGCAAGTGGCTCCTAGCAGCTAGCTTCTAGCTTTAGTTCCCGCTAACAAAAAAATTCATAAACAATCTTTCAATCTTCTAATCTTTCAATCTTTAAATTTTTGTAATCTTTTAATTTTTTAAATCATTTACTTTTTTATATTTGCCCCACTTATCCAGAAAGACGGAGGGAATAGGCCCTATGATGTCTTGGCAAAAACTACTTTGTAGCGGAGTGCCAACACCTATCTCAATTGGAGAGAACTGATAAGTGATTGAATGCGTTAGTGAACTGTTAGCGCTCAAACACAAAAATCAGACAAAAGTTTACTGGAAAAGTCAATAGCATCTAGCTTCTAGCAACTGGCTTCTAGCTGATTGTTATTAGTAAGATTTTTTTTAAAATAAGGTCAAATGCTAGCAGCTACCTGCCAGAGGCCAGAAGCAAAATAAAAATGAACATATACGATATATTAAAACAAAGAATTGTGATTTTAGATGGTGCAATGGGTACCATGATTCAACGTCATCATTTGGAGGAAGCTGATTTTAGGAATGAATCTTTAGCCAATCACCCACATCCTTTAAAGGGTAATAACGATTTACTTTCAATCACTCGACCTGAAATTATTAAAGGCATTCATCGCCTATACTTTGAAGCAGGTGCAGACATTGTTGAAACCAATACTTTTAGCGGAACTACCATTGCACAAGCTGATTATCACCTGGAACATTTGGTAGATGATATCAACTATTATTCAGCAAAAATAGCGCGTGAAGTAGCTGATGAAATGACAGCTAAAGAACCGCATAAACCAAGGTTTGTTGCAGGTGCAATGGGTCCAACTAACAGAACTTTATCTATCAGTCCTGATGTAAACGATCCTGGTTACAGAGCTACAACATTTGACGAATTAGTAAAAGCATATAAGCAACAAGCCATCAAATTAATTGAAGGTGGAGTTGATATTTTATTGATTGAAACCATTTTTGATACTTTAAATGCAAAAGCAGCATTATATGCTGTAGATGAAGTTTTTGAAGAACTTGGAAAACATTATCCAGTCATGATTTCAGGAACAATTACTGATGCTTCTGGAAGAACATTATCTGGTCAAACAACAGAAGCATTTTTAATTAGTATGCAACATGCGCCATTGATGAGTATTGGCTTAAATTGTGCATTAGGAGCAAGTGCTTTGCGTCCGTATTTACAAGTAATGGCAACACATTCACCATTTTTTGTTAGTGCTTATCCTAATGCAGGTTTACCTAACGAATTTGGACAATACGATGAAAGTCCTGCGGCAATGGCTAAACAAGTAGAAGAATTTTGCAAAGAAGGATTGGTAAATATTTTAGGCGGCTGTTGCGGAACTACTCCTGATCACATCAAAGCTATTGCTGAAATGGCTGCGAGGTATGAACCGAGGGTTTTGCAAATGGCAACTAGCCTTTAGCAGCTGGCTTCTGGCGGATAACTCACAGTTAGTTTTAGCATTAATAAAAGAAGATTATTTATAAAACAAAATTGAAAATGGCCAGAGAGCAGCTAGAGGCCAGCAGCAAACAATGAGAGACTTCAAAAAATACGATATTTGGAATGATAGCATGAAATTGGTAAAACAAATTTATCAATTTACATTGTGTATGCCAAAAGAGGAAAAGTTTGGATTGGTTTCTCAAATGTGTAGTGCTGCCATTTCTATACCTTCTAATATTGCAGAAGGTACAAGTAGAAATAGTGAAATAGAATTTAAAAGATTTTTAGAAATAGCAATTGGTTCTTCTTTTGAATTAGAAACCCAACTACTATTGTGTATAGAAATTGGATTTACAAATGAAGAAACTGTAATGCCAATAATTAATGAAATAAATAAAATTCAAAAGCAGACAAACAATTTGATTTTGAAAATTAAAAAAGACAATAAGTAAATGCAACTGGCTTCTAGCCTCTAGCTTCTGGCAAAAAACCAGTAAATAAAGCTAGCTGCCAGAAGCCAGAAGCCAGAAGCAAAAAAAATGAATAAAGATTATACATTACGCCTTTCGGGCCTGGAGCCTTTAGTGATTACAAAAGAAACGAATTTTGTAAATGTGGGTGAACGAACCAATGTAACGGGTTCAAAAATGTTCTTACGATTAATTCGTGAAGGGAATTTTGAAGAAGCTTTAGCTGTTGCTCGTCAGCAGGTAGAAGGCGGTGCACAAATCATCGATATCAACATGGATGAGGGAATGATAGATGGCGAGGAATCAATGGTTCGCTTCTTAAATTTGATAGCATCTGAGCCAGACATTTCTCGTGTTCCAATCATGATTGATTCCTCTAAATGGGATATTATAGAAGCGGGTTTAAAATGTGTGCAAGGAAAATGTGTGGTAAATTCTATTTCACTGAAAGGTGGCGAAGAAGAATTTATCCGCCAAGCAAAAATTGTAAAACGTTTTGGAGCGGCAGTAATTGTAATGCTTTTTGATGAACAAGGACAAGCCGATAACTACGAACGTAGGATAGAAATTGCGGAACGCGCCTATAGAATTTTAACTGAAAAGGTTCATTTCCCTGCAGGTGATATTATTTTTGATCCAAACATTTTTCCCGTTGCTACCGGCATGGAAGAACACAGGAAAAATGCGATTGATTTCTTTAACGGAACCAAGTGGATAAAAGATAATTTACCTGGAGCAAAAATTAGTGGAGGTGTTTCTAATGTTTCGTTCTCGTTTAGAGGAAATGATAAAGTGCGTGAAGCCATGCACTCTGCATTTTTGTTTCATGCCATTAATCATGGAATGGATATGGGAATTGTTAACCCAAGTCAGTTGGAAGTTTACAGCGAAATAGACAAAGAATTATTAGAGCATGTAGAAGATGTTTTGTTGGATAGGAGGGACGATGCTACTGAAAGATTGCTAGAATTAGCAGAACGAGTAAAAGGCAAAGGAAAAGAAAATATCATAGATGAAGAATGGCGCAAAGGAACGGTGGAAGAGCGTTTAAGTCATGCGTTAATTAAAGGTATTGTTGAATTTGTAGAAGCTGATACCGAAGAAGCAAGGTTGCAATATGATAGGCCTTTACAAGTAATTGAAGGGCCATTAATGGCAGGTATGAATGTGGTGGGTGACTTGTTTGGAATGGGGAAAATGTTTTTGCCGCAGGTAGTTAAAAGCGCACGTGTAATGAAAAAAGCCGTTGCAGTTTTATTACCATACATGGAAGAAGAAAAACGTAAAAATGGAAACATGACTACCAACCAAGGCCGCATATTAATGGCAACGGTTAAAGGCGATGTGCATGATATTGGAAAAAATATTGTGGGAGTTGTTTTGGCATGTAATAACTACGAAATAATAGATATTGGTGTAATGGTTCCTGCCGAAAAAATATTAGAAGTTGCTATTAGAGAAAATGTGGATGTAATTGGTTTAAGTGGATTGATTACGCCAAGTTTGGATGAAATGGTGCATGTAGCAAAAGAAATGGAACGCTTAGGTATGAAAATTCCTTTATTAATTGGCGGAGCCACCACAAGCAGAGCGCATACTGCTGTTAAAATTGATCCAGTTTATAGCGGACCTGTGGTGCATGTGTTAGATGCAAGTAAAAGTGTTCCGGTAGCGGCAAGTTTAATTAGTCCAGACCAACGTGAAGCATCGGAGAAGAAATTTAAAGACGAATACGAACAGTTTAGAATTGATTATAAAAACCGTAAAAAAGATAAAAACTCAGTTGATTTAGCAAAAGCAAGAACCAACAAAATTCCTGTTAGTTTTGACAATATTGTAGCACCAAAGTTTTTAGGAACAAAAGTATTTGATAACTTTCCATTAGAAGAATTGCGCCAACGCATTGATTGGACGCCTTTCTTTTTAACTTGGGAGTTGGTAGGCCGTTATCCAGCTATTTTTGATGATGAAATAGTAGGCGTAGAATCAAAAAAATTGTTTATTGATGCCAACAAAATGTTGGATAAAGTAATCAACGAAAAATTGTTAACGGCCCGTGGAGTCATTGGTTTTTATGAAGCCAATTCAGACGGGGATGATTTAATCGTAAAGACGTTGCACGAAACGGCTGAAAATAATGAAACAAAATTCAATTTTTTAAGACAACAGGGTGAAAAAGCAGATGGACAACATTATTTATGTTTAGCCGATTTTATAGCACCAAAAGAAAGTGGCAAAAAAGATTATGTAGGCATGTTTGCAGTAACTGCAGGTATTGGAATTGAACCTTTGGTAGAAGCTTACGAAAAAGACCATGACGATTACAACAGCATTATGATAAAAGCCATTGCTGATAGATTGGCCGAAGCTTTTGCTGAAAAAATGCACGAATTGGTGAGAAAAGAACATTGGGGTTTTGCGCCTAATGAACTATTAACCGATGATGAAATAATACGAGAAAAGTACAACAGCATTCGTCCTGCCCCAGGGTACCCTGCTTGCCCTGACCATACCGAAAAACGTAAGTTGTTTGATGTATTACATGCAGAGGAAAATACAGGAATTATATTAACTGAAAACTTTGCCATGTATCCTGCATCTTCAGTAAGTGGTTTTTATTTTGCGAACGATGCAAGTAAGTATTTTGCAGTAGGTAAAATTCAAAAAGACCAAGTAGAAGAATATGCCAAACGCAAAAACGTAAGCATTGATTATGTAGAAAAATGGTTAGCTCCAAATTTAGGATATGATTAGTTAGCGGCTGGCTTCTAGCTTCTAGCTTCTAGCAATTTCTGTTAGGGTAAAATATCAGCGTACGTTGATGACGTTAACGAAACACATACCGTCATACGATTGCGTAAAGGTTTGCGTT
>JBAXCN010000040.1:0-27666 GCA_037141455.1 Bacteroidota bacterium | reverse complement strand
GTATAAATTCAGCAAGTTGTTTCTTTATTTTTTGTAACCTTGATACAGATATTTTTCCAATAATGCCTGCAATAATTTTGTTAGGTATTATTGCTAAATAATCTACCCTAATTAATGATTGTTGAATCAAACCACTTTCATTAAAGTCAATGTCGTTATTGCTTATTATTTCATCCAAACCATTTACTTCTTGATTAATTTGAGTACTTATTCCACAAACCAACAAATCTTTATAAGGTAACATTACTTTTAAAACCAACGCAGGTCTTAGCTTTGTCTTACCATCGGCTTGTGGAAGCGATGCCAATATAATATCACCGCTTTTCATATTCGTTATTGGGTTCTTTTAACATTAACAAATCATATTCAGGTTCGTTAGATGAATAGGCTTTATTCAAGGTGTTTATTTGTTGTGTTTTCCAATCGTCCTGTGGCTCATCTATAGGAAAAATAATAATTTCAAGGTTTTTTGAAACAAAATTATTTGGCAAATCAATAATAAGTTGGTTGGTAGTGCTGCTTTTTGTAATTTTTAGTGCTTCCATAGTTTCAAAAGTAAGAAAATATATTCAACAAAAAAGCTGCCTTTTAAGCAACTTTTTTGGTTAAAAGTAAAAAAAAATTTTCCAACTTGTATAAGCCAAAAGCGTGAACCCAGTTGGTTCGGATTTGTTATCCGAAGCATTTAATATAAGGATTTATAATCCGTTTTTTTGCTTACTATGTTAATCTTAAAGCAAATATATTAATAGGAGTTATATTTTTTGCATTACAAATGCTAGTAGTATTAATTGCGGTTTGCAAAACCGCACCAGCTGTATTTTTTAAGTTTGGATGGTTTGAATAAGCAAAGTATAAAATTGATAAAGGAGTAAAATTAATTACTCATTTTATACCCTTTTTCCATTCCTAATTTTACTGCGTTGTACAAATTGGCTATGCCTCCAGTTTGGCAAAGTTCACTTAATTTAACCTTGGTTTTAGTGCCAGGTATAAATACCTTTTTATTGTATTTAACAACAGATTCCATAATCAATAATTTTGTTTGTTCAGCAGTAATTTCGGGGAAGTAAGCACGTAAAGTAGCTGCCATACCTGCCACAACTGGTGCTGCCATACTGGTTCCGTTAAAACTTTCGTATTTACTATTTGGAACACTTGAATTAATATCCACTCCAGGTGCAAATAAATCAACTGTTTGCTTTCCATAATTACTAAAATCTGCCGTTAGGAATTTCTTTTTTTTCCAACTACTTGCTCCTACTTCTATCCAAGCAGATGCTTTTTCGTTATTTAAAAATGTAGCATTTGGAAAATTTTCAATGGTATCAATATTACTATTGTCGTTACCTGCTGCGTGTATTAAAAGCACATCTTTACTCATTGCGTATTTTACTGCATCGTCTACCAATTGTTTATTTGGCGATAGCGATTTACCAAAACTCATATTTATAACTTTTGCACCATTATTAGCAGCATAAATGATGGCATTTGCAATGTCTTTGTCTCTTTCATCTCCATCGGGCACTACCCTTAAAACCATAATTTGTGCATTGTCTGCTACGCCTTTTATTCCCATATTGTTATTTCTATTTGCAGCAATAATTCCCGCCACGTGTGTTCCATGCTCAGCTTTTGGTCCGCTTACTCTATTGTTTCCGTAGTTTTTTTCGTTCACATCATCGTAATTATCACCTACAATTTTTCTTGTATCTAAATCTAAATTTAAGTGAAAATCTAACTGACTTTTAAAATAATCTTTTGCCTCGGTAAACTGACCAATTAAATCGCTAATTTTTGTTTTTTCCTTACTTGCCGATAGCACAGTTTCGGAGGCAATAATGTCAAATCTATCTTTTAATGGAAATGCTGTTAACTGTTTTTTTGAAGGTAAATCTGTTTTTACAAATGCTTTAATTTCGTTCAGCTTTTCTATAATTTGAGAATAAACAGCAAACTGTTTTTTGGCTGCATCTAACTTTTTTTCATACAATATTTTGGCTTTTGAATAAAGTTTGTAGTTGCTATCGTTATCAAAATTTAAATTCAAAGCGCCATTTTCTAAATAACGATTATTGAACTTTTTGTAAATACGGGTAATTTCCATATTGTCTTGCACTACATTTTCAAATTCACCACCAATAAAATTCCATCCATTTATATCATCAATGTATCCATTGCTGTCGTTATCGAAACTATTTAATATTTCTTCGTTTTTATTTACCCAAATAACATCTTTTAAATCTTCGTGTGTTACTTCTGTTCCTCCATCAATAACAGCTACTATTACAGGCTTTGCTTTTTTATTTGATAATAATTCATTATAAGTTTTTTCAGTACTTACTCCATATACTTTATTGGTTTTATAATCTAAATTAAACCAATTTTCGGGTGCTTTTTTCTGGGCATAAATATTTGTAAATGCAAAAAGTAATAGCGTTATAATTTTATATTTTTTCATTTGTTATCATTTTTTTTGATGGTACAATAAAAAACTATTTTTTTAAAAAATACAGAATTGAGTTCATGTATTTTGTTATTTACCTAATAACCATATTATTGTATTGTATAATATTGTATTTTCTGTTTTGGTATTTTAAAAATTATAGTAAATCCCATCTGTTGAAATGATGTGACAAATATTTATTAAATAAAATTTGAAACTTTAAAAAAGATTGACATCATTTATATTAAATTGCAACGTTTTAACAAAACAATTTCATTTTCAAAATCAGTTTACCCCCTATAAAACAAGGAAATAGTATAAATGGGCATATTTAGTTTTTTAACACAGGATTTAGCCATAGACTTAGGAACGGCAAATACCTTAATCATACACAAGGATCAAGTAGTGGTTGATGAGCCCTCTATAATAGCTATAAATAGAAGAAACGGAAATGTTATTGCTGTTGGAAGTCAAGCACAACAAATGCATGGAAAAGTGCATGAAGACATTAAAACAATTAGACCTTTGAAAGATGGAGTTATTGCCGATTTTCAGGCAGCAGAACACATGATAAGGGGTTTAATAGGAATGATACCTCAAACCAATAAGTTTATAAAACCACAGCAGCGAATGGTTATTTGCATACCATCTGGCATTACGGAAGTGGAGAAACGAGCGGTTAAAGACAGTGCAGAACGCGCTGGTTCAAAAGAAGTATACCTCATACACGAACCTATGGCAGCAGCAATAGGAATTGGTATTGATGTATTTGAGCCAATGGGAAATATGATTATTGATATTGGAGGTGGTACAACTGAAATTGCAGTAATTGCTTTAGCCGGTATTGTTTGTGATCAATCAATAAGAGTGGCTGGAGACGAATTTACTGACGATATTTTAGACTACATGCGTAGGCAACATAATTTATTAGTGGGAGAAAGAACTGCTGAAAAAATAAAAATTGAAGTTGGTTCAGCCATGTCGGAATTAGATAATCCACCACAAGATTATGCAGTAAACGGTCGCGATTTAATGACAGGTATTCCAAAACAAATAAGTGTAACTTATTCGGAAATAGCTGCAGCATTAGATAAATCTATTTCGAAAATAGAAGAAGCAATATTACGTGCATTGGAGTTAACACCACCCGAACTTTCGGCCGATATTTATTCAACTGGTTTATATTTAACTGGTGGAGGGGCTTTGCTAAGAGGTTTGGATAAGCGAATATCTTCCAAAACAAAACTTCCTGTACATGTAGCCGAAGATCCTTTAAGAGCAGTAGTTAGAGGGACAGGAATGGCACTTAAAAACTTAAAAACGTATAAACATTTAATGACTTAGTTAAGTATTTTTATTTAATTTAATTCTAAAAAACGAAAACTACAGTAGCAATTCATGAAAAATTTAATATTTTTTTTATATAAGTATTATGTGTTTTTCATTTTCTTGGCGTTCGAAATTTTTGCTTTTATGGTTTTAATAAATTTTAATAACTATCAACAAGCAAGTTTTTTGAATTTTACAGCAGGTGCAAGTTCATCAATTTACAATACTATAAATAGTACAACTGGCTATTTTAATTTAAAAACTTTAAACGACAGTTTGCAAATAGAAAACGCAAGGTTACGGACACAGTTATTGCAATCATTTTATCAAAATGGATATACTACAACTAAAGTAAATGATACCTTATTTAAACAACAATATGTTTACATTTCAGCACAAGTTGTAAATAATTCAATTAGCCTTAAAAATAATTTTATAACCATTGATAAAGGTGCTATTCATGGTGTAAAAAGGTTTGATGGCGTTATATGTCCAAATGGTGTTGTGGGAATAGTTTGGCAAGTAACACCTTACTATAGTTTGGTTCAATCTGTTTTAAATAGCAAAAGCAGTACAGGTGCAAAAATTAAAAAAACTGGCGATATAGGTTCAGTAACTTGGGATGGAAATAATGCGTTATTTGCACAGTTAAGTAAGGTTAATACTTATGTGCCTGTTGCCGTAGGTGATGAAATTGTTACTACGGCCCAATCAGCTTCGTATCCAGAAGAAATTCCTATTGGCAAAATTGTAGCAATAGATAGAAATCCAGAAAAGAACGATTACGATATAACTATTTTAATTCAAACACCATTTAGCAGATTAAAAAATGTGTATGTAGTTAGAAATTTATTTAAAGAAAGCCAAGAATCAACTGAAGTAAAAGCCAAAGAAGAGGAGGAAAAAAATGGTAATTGATTTATTAAATTTTACACTTCGCTTTATATTAATAGTATTTTTTCAAGTTGTAATTATAAACAATATTGATATTAGCACTTATGTAAATCCATACATTTATGTTGCATTTATTTTAAGCTTACCTTACAATACCAAACCTTGGCTAGTGCTGGTTTTAAGCTTTATATTAGGAATGACAATGGATACTTTTAGTAGTATGCCTGGCCCACATATAGCAGCTACTGTATTGTTAGGATATTTTAGGAGGTTTTACATTGTTTTTAGTACTAATAAAGACGATCAAGATACTAAAATTGAACCAAGTATTGGTTCAAAAGGACCTATAGGTTTTATTCTGTATGCTTCGGTTTTGGTTTTTATCCATCACTTTCTACTTTTCATTTTAGAAGCATTCACATTTAATCAGTTTTTTGGTACTTTAACTCGAATATTTTTTAGTAGCTTATTCACTATTTTCTTAATTACAATAGGGCAATTATTATTTTATAAAATAGCAAAAAAATAATTAGTCGCCCCTCAAATATTATATAAAGAATAACAAAATCAACAAATTTGGTAAAAAAATATTGAATTAAATACTACAAGAAAAGATTTAAAAACAAAAGGATACTTGCAGAATTTTTAATGTTAGCTACCATTTTATTTAAATTTTAATAAACTAAAATAGAAATTGTAAGTACCACTATTCCATTAACTACGTGCGTGGGGCCGGCAAAAAGGCGGGCCAGCCCTAGCCTAGTGCGTGGAAGCTTTTTTTTGCCTTGTCCCGCCTTGCGGGATTGTTTCTTTTTCATCTAAGGAAAAAGAAAGAAGAAAAATTGAAGATGACTTTTTGAGGGTAGAGTAATTACAAAGTATTGTTTAGTAATTCAACCGAACTACACGCTTTTTGATACATTTTTGAGTTAATTACCTTTTCGTTTATTATAGAAATATGTCGAATATTGTGCGCATCACTCCCTACAAAACTATGTAACTTTTTATCAATTATATATTCAGCAGCTTTTAATACATGAGGGCTGTAGTAACCTATTAACGATAAATTATTTAACTGTAATAAAATTCCTTTGTCAGTTAGCTCATCGTATTTTTCCTTTTTTTGATGGTAATAAGTGTATCTTTCAGGGTGAGCAAGTATTGGCTTATATCCTAAAATTTGAAGTTCAAAAATTACAGTTTTAAAGTTTCTAGCTTCCTCTAAAAAAGGCATTTCTACTAATATGTATTTATTATCGCCTCCAAAACTTAATAATTCGTTGTTTTTAATTTTATCTTCAAAAGCATCATCAATCATGTATTCTGCAGCTACTTCTAGTTCAATATTTACATTGTTTTCTTTAATAAAATTTTGAACTTCAACTAGTTTATCTAATAAATTATGAGGACCATTTTTATAAAAATCGCTCATAATATGTGGAGTAGTTATTACTTTTTTATACCCCATTGTTTCAAAAACTTTTAAAGTTTCCAAAGCTTCATCCAAAGTTTGCACACCATCGTCAACCCCATGTATTAAATGGGAATGTAACTCAGTAGTTACGGGGTTAAAAAAAGGAGTAGGGTTGTTTTCTACTCCTTTAATACCAAATATATTTTTTAAAAAACTCAAATTATACAGTTTCCAAATATTCTTTTAATGAAGCAATGTTTGGTACGTTTAATGAATCAACTTTTCTAAAATCAGCTACATATAAACTTAACCAATCTAGTCTGTGAATCATTTCGTAAACTGATTGCAAACTAAATTCACTTACCGACATGTTTAATACTTTATGGTTTTCAACTTCTAACAAATTAGTTAGAAATTCAAAACGAGCAGTTACTCTATCATTGCTATTTGAATTAAGTAAAATAAACAACGAAGGTAAGTCGCCATAATAACTTTCAATCATATTGTGATTTGCCTCTGGCAATACACTTACAAAGGCTTCGTGTTTTGCATTTTCTTGTATTTGCTGTGCAAATCTAATTCCAGTTGATTCAAAAAAAGCATCGGTAACAACTACAAATTTGTAAGCTACTTTTGATTTAATTAATTCAAAAGCCCTAGTCATTTCTGCTTCATAAGGAGCAGTGTCTTTTACACCAGCAGCTATTTGTTTTAAAGCTTCAGTGACATCTTTCTTTAAAAACTCAGCAAAAATTTGAACCAAATATGTCAATGAAAAACCCAACGCCATTCTTGGTTGAAATCCTGGTTCTAAAAAGTATTGTTTTATGTTATTTTCCGTTGCAATTGCGCCTAATTTACCTCCACCGGTAAGTATAATCATATCGCATCCGCGTTCTTTTACTTCTTCATATAAATACAATGTTTCTTCAGTATTTCCACTGTACGAACCTAATATAACTAGTGTATTTTTACTTACATAGCCAGGTAAACTATACTCAGCAACACATTCTACCGGAATAGGAAATTCGTTCATGAAAATATTTTTTACAATGCGGCCACCTATTCCACTTCCGCCCATTCCACCAATTACTATATTGGTATAATTACTAATTTCTTTTCCGTGTGGAGTGAAATTACTTAGAGCAAACTCTATTTGATAACTAAACTTTTTTAATGCTTCGTGTTGTATATTCATATTATAATTTTTTTATTTTTTTATTAAGTTTAATAAATACTGTCCATATCCACTTTTAACTAATTTTTTGGCTTCTGTTTCTAATTGTTCTTTATTTATAAAACCCATGTTGTATGCAATCTCTTCAATACAACCTACCTTTAAACCTTGGCGTTCTTCAATTACTTGAACAAACTGACCTGCTTGCATTAATGAGTTAAAAGTTCCAGTATCAAGCCAAGCAGTTCCTCGTTGTAAAACTCCAACTTTTAGTTTTCCTTGCTCTAAATAAACTTTGTTTACATCTGTAATTTCATATTCACCACGTGGGGAAGGTTTTATATTTTTAGCAATTTCAACTACTGAATTATCGTAAAAATATAATCCCGGAACTGCATAATTCGATTTTGGATTTGTTGGTTTTTCTTCAATACTCAACGCTTTCATGTTTTCATCAAATTCTACAACACCATATCGCTCTGGATCGCTTACATGGTAAGCAAAAACCACTCCACCTTCAGGGTTATTATTTGATTGTAAAAGTGATTTTAAACCTGAACTAAAGAAAATATTATCACCCAAAATTAAGGCAACACTATCTTTTCCAATAAATTTTTCTCCAATTACAAAAGCTTGTGCTAATCCATCAGGACTTGGCTGTTCGGCAAATTCAAATTTGCATCCAATTTGAGAACCATCGCCTAATAATTTTTTAAATCCTGGTAAATCGTGTGGTGTTGAAATGATTAAGATTTCTTTAATACCAGCTAACATTAATACCGATAATGGGTAATAAATCATTGGTTTATCGAAAACAGGCATTAATTGTTTGCTTACCGCCAATGTTAATGGATGTAAGCGAGTACCACTTCCACCAGCTAAAATAATTCCTTTCATATAAATATATTTTAAATACTAAAATTTGTATAAATCTTTGAAAATTTAATAGGCTGCAATATAATAAACAGATATTAATTTTATAAATTATTAAATAGTCAAATAATTACTATTTAAACCGAATGCAAATCAATATTTTACTCATCTATTTATATTGAAAAATTTTTTAATTTAAAGCAATTCTTTGAACAAATTTTAAAATGCTTTCATTCAAAATATCGGGTTCCTCTATCATTCCCATATGATTTGAATTTTGTAAATAACAAATTTCAGCTTGTTTGCATAATGCTGCTTGCGCAAACATATCCAAGTCTTTTATAATGGTGTCGTGTTTTCCAATTCCCCAAAAAACAGGAAGCTCAGTTTCTTCTAATAAAATGGTGTTTTCTTCCCGCATCATCATTGCTTTTATTGCCTCAACTACTCCTATTTTTTTATCATTTAAATTATTATTAATTAATTTTTCGATTACCGATTTGTATAACTCTTTATTATAAAATAAATGTGGAAAAAATGTTTTGTAAAATGGAGCTGTTCCATGTTTTTGAATAAAATTTATTAACTGTTTGCGTTTAGCTAACCTTTCAAAACTGTCTTTTTTTGCAGTTGAATGTATTAATCCAAAACCTTTTAATTTGTAACTAAATTGATTTACAAAAGCCAAAGTCACATACCCCCCCATCGAATGGCCAAACATAAAACATTTATTAATTGAAAGTGAGCTTAACACCAAGCTTACTTCATTTGCCATTGCAGGTAAAGTAATGTTATTAATTATTTGGCTTTTACCAAACCCAGGTAAATCAATACATAAAATATTAAAGTAACTTTTTAAATATTGAGTTTGATTATCGAAAATATAAAAATTTTCGCAAAACCCATGCAAAAAAACTATGGTTTCAGCATTATTGTTATTGATATGTTGGTAGTGTAGCATAAGCTTTTATAAAACAAAAAGCCATTAGTTTAAAACTAATGGCTTTTTGTTATTTAAGCAATTTTAGATATTAATAAAATTTGTATCTAGTATCTTCTAGTTTATGAATTTCTCTTAATGTTTCCATAAAACCATATTCTAATTTTTGGGTTAATGGTTGTTTTAATTCTGCTTTATATGGATTGTAATCAGTAATTACTGGTGCCTCAGCAAATTTATTTACTTGATAAGCATAAATTCCTCCATCACCTTTAAAAGCAGAAACAAATTTATTAGGCGCTGTTCCTAAAGCTGCACCTACAAAAGTTAACTCTTGACCAACGTATGCTAAACTAGTTCCTTCAAAACTTTGGTTACCAACAGGAGTAATTGCTAAATTTAATTTTTTGCTTAAAGCATCTAAATTATTAGCACCACCATCAGTAGCCTCTTTCATTTTTGCAATTAACTGTTCCGCTTTTTTCTCTTTTCTAAAGTCAGCCTCTACTCTTCCTTTTGACGATTCAAAGTTTGCTTTTCCTTTTTCGCGAATGGCTTTTACAACTATTACTAAATGTTTATCTCCAATTGTAATTACATCACTCACATCATTTAAATCAGCATTGAATGCCCATTTTACTGCTTCGCGCGCGTCAGTATATCCAGGTAAAAAATTATCGTTTTCTCTAACAAATTCTGCGGTGTTTATTTGTAATTTCCTTTCATTTGCGTTTGCTTCAAAATCTGATACTTTTCTGCTATTTACTGCAAATTGTCCAGCTTCGTTCAATGCCAATCCAACAGTTTTATCACTTGCTTTAAATGTACGTTCAAGGATACCTGCAGTAACTAATTTGCTCGATTTGTTTTCAGTTACTTTTACAATGTGCCAACCAAATTGGGTTTTAACAATGCTTAAATCGCCTTTCTTACCTTCTTTACAAGCCTTATTAAATTCAGGAACCATTTGTCCATCTTGAAACCAACCTAAATCTCCCCCTTTATCTTTTGTGCCATCAGTTCCATACTGTGAAGCCATAATACCAAAATCGCTTCCACCTTTAATTTGAGCTAAAATTTCTTCTGCCTTAGCTTTGCTATTTAATGTATCTTGAGCAGTATTTCCTTCTACTTTAAATAAAATATGACTAGCACGCATGTAAACTGTAGTATCGTTTTTAACACCACTAACTTTATAAAATTGGTATTTATTGTCTTTAAACAATGGCCCAATTACCGAACCAACTGAATCGCTAAATAATCTACCAACAACTTCTTCTGGAAAATCTTTTCTTGATCGTGGTGTAACATCAAATCTTACTTCGCTATTTGCATCCACATACATAGTATCGTTTTTAGCTTGAGCAAACATAGTTGCCTGTTCGCCAACCCACTTTTGTATTTCAAAAGTATCTTCTTTGCTAGGAGCAAAGTTAAAAGCTACAAAATCAATTTTACGGCTATTTTCTTTTTCCTTGTATTTGTTTTGATTTTTACTAAAGAACGATTTTAAATCGCTTTCTTCTGTTTTTATTGTTGAATCAGCTACTGAAAAATATGGCATTACAACATAATTCAATTCAGCAGTTCTTGTTCTTCCTTCGTAAAGTTTTTTTGCTTCCAAATTAGTTGTATAAGCTCCTTTTTTTACTAAAGAACTGTATTTTTTATTTAAACCATCTTGGTATAAAAAATCTTCGAAAGCACGCAATTGTTTTTTAGTTTTTTCATCGCCTTTTTCATTTATTTGCTTTAGGTTTTGAATAACAACATTTTTATCAAATGAGCCTGTTTTTGGATCAGTAAACGATTGTACAACCTGAGGGTGTATATTGTCTCCTATAAATAAATCTGTTAACTCATCGTTTGTTATAGTTAATCCAATATCACTGTATTCTTTAGTCATGATAGCTTCTTGAACCAATACATTCCACGATTGTTCTCTAATTTGATTTTTTGTATTATCGTCAATAGGTTGCCCTTGGTTACGTTCTTTGTAATTTTCTTCTTGCTTAGCAATTTCTAATTCTAACTGCTTGTAACTTATTCCATCGCCATCAACACTACCTACGTTTGTTGACTGTGCATTAAAAATACTGTTACCGCTACTTAAAGCGTCTGAAACTAGGAATAATACTAAGGCTAATCCAACAAATCCTATTGCTATGCCACTTCTATTTCTTATTTTGGTTAATATTGCCATACGGTTTTTTAAAAGAGTGGCAAAAATAAGCGCATTGACCATACAAGGCAAATGTTATTTATTTTTACACTTGTATTACTATCAATTAATTACATAAATAGCATAAAAATGGAACACGGAAAATTATACTTAATTCCCAATTTTTTGGCAAATGATAGCCAAAATGATTTTTTACCAGAAATGGTGAAACGAATGACCCATCATTTAAAAAATTTTGTAGTAGAAAGTGAAAAAGAAGCAAGGGCTTTAATAAAAAAACTACAGTTGGCAACTCCTCAAAATGAATTGCAAATTTTTATATTAAATGAACATACCGAAGCAAAAACATATCATCATTTATTAAAAGCATTAGAAAAAAACCAAGATGCTGGAATAATTAGCGATGCTGGTCTACCTTGTGTTGCCGATCCGGGCTTTCAATTAGTGGCTTTGGCACATCAAAAAAATATTTCAGTAATCCCTTTACCTGGTTCTTCCTCTATTTTTATGGCTTTAATGGCAAGTGGTTTTAGTGGACAAAATTTTGCCTTTACAGGCTATTTACCCATTGATAAAAGTTTACGGATAAAACGAATAAAAGAATTGGAGCGAGAGCTAACAACTAAACAGCAAGCACAAATTTTTATGGAAACACCATACAGAAACAACCACCTGTTTGATGATTTGGTTAAAAATTGTAATGCCAATGTTTTATTATGTATTGCATGTAATATATCGGCAAGTGATGAGTTAATTAAAACCAAACCAATAAAAGAGTGGGCCAAGCTAAAACCTGATTTGCATAAAAAACCAACAATTTTTATTTTAGGAAATTAGATATATATATGCGTTTTTTAATTAAAACTTATATGGTAAAAAATGATAAATTGATAAAAATATATAAATTGCGCAGCAAATCAAACAATAATATTAAAATTTTATGTCAAAAATAGTTGAATTATTAGGCGATCAAGCCAATTACTTACTTAACCACGAAAGTAAAACGATTTCGAAAAATCACATTCATTTACCTGGAGCTGATTTTATTGATCGTTCTTTTTTAACCACAAACCGCAACCCACAAGTATTGCGTAGCCTTGGTCAATTATATGGAACTGGCCGTTTGGCCAACACTGGTTACATGTCTATTTTACCTGTAGACCAAGGAATAGAGCATTCGGCTGGTGCAAGTTTTGCTCCTAATCCAATTTATTTTGATCCAGAAAATATAATAAAATTAGCAATAGAAGGCGGTTGTAATGCTGTGGCGTCAACATATGGTGTATTGGCTACAAATTCAAGAAAATACGCTCACAAAATACCTTTTATTGTTAAAATTAATCACAACGAATTTTTAAGTTATCCAAATAAATTTGATCAAATAATGTTTGGTTCGGTTGATGAAGCTTGGAACTTAGGAGCAGTTGCTGTAGGTGCAACTATATACTTTGGTTCAGCAGAATCGGGTAGACAAATACAAGAAGTAGCTGCAGCTTTTGAACGTGCACATGAATTGGGAATGGCTACCATTTTATGGTGTTACACACGAAATAATGGTTTTAAAATTGATGGTGTTGATTACCATACTTCGGCTGATTTAACAGGGCAAGCCAATCATTTAGGCGTAACCATTCAAGCTGATATTATTAAACAAAAATTACCAACCAATAATGGTGGTTATAATGCTACTAAACATGGCAAAACACATCCAAAGGTTTATAGTGAATTAACTACTGACCATCCAATTGATTTAACCCGTTACCAAGTTGCAAATTGTTACATGGGTCGTCAAGGTTTAATTAACTCGGGTGGTGAAAGTAAAGGTGCAACCGACTTAGCCGAAGCAGTTACAACCGCAGTAATAAACAAACGTGCAGGTGGACAAGGTTTAATTAGTGGTCGTAAAGCATTTCAAAAACCAATGAACGAAGGTATTGATTTATTAAATACCATTCAAAACGTATATTTAGATAATAGTATTACAATAGCTTAAAAAAGCTTCTAGCCACTGGCTACTGGCTACTAGCATTTTGCTATAAACCAGTAGCTAGTAGCAAGCAGCCAGCAACAAAAAAATGAGTTGGTTTAATAGAGTAAAAGAAGGTATTACAACATCTACCTCCGATAAAAAATCGGTACCTGATGGATTGTGGCATAAATGTTCGAGATGTAAAAAAGCAACTTTAACATCCGATCATGCAATAAACAAACACGTTTGTATGCATTGTAATTACCACGATAAAATTAGTTCAATTGAATATTTTGAAGTAATTTTTGATGAAGGAAGTTATAAGGAAATGTTTAGCAATATTAAACCTAACGATCCTTTAGAATTTAAGGATACCAAGGCTTATAAAGACAGGTTAACCGAAACCATAAAAAAAACTGGGATGGATGATGCTATGAAAGTAGCTGTTGGTACAGTTGAATTAATGCCATTGGTAATTGCATGTATGGATTTTGGATTTATTGGTGGAAGTATGGGTAGTGTTGTTGGTGAAAAAATTGCTCGCGCAATTGATTATGGAAGAGAAAACAAAATACCTGTTATGGTAATTTCTAAATCGGGCGGAGCGCGAATGATGGAAGCCGCTTTTAGTTTAATGCAAATGGCTAAAACTTCTGCAAAATTAGCATTGCTTGGTCAAGCAGGAGTTCCATATATTAGCTTACTTACCGATCCAACTACTGGTGGTGTTACTGCATCGTTTGCTATGCTTGGTGATGTAAATATTGCAGAACCTGAAGCATTAATAGGATTTGCCGGACCACGAGTAATTCGCGAAACTATTGGCAAAGACTTACCTAAAGGTTTTCAAAGTTCGGAGTTTTTACTTGAACATGGATTTGTAGATATGATCGTTCCTAGAACGGAATTGAAAAATAAATTAAGTACATTATTACATCTTTGGGCTGAAAAGCCAATGGCAGTTTAAAATGTACATGAAATAAAAAGAAAGCTATTCTAAAAATATTAGAGTAGCTTTTTTATTTACTTTTAATCCTAACAATTTTATTACTAGATGTAAATTTAAACTCTTTTACAATTTGTATTTGCTTTGGTAATTCAAATGGTTTTAAAACATTTAACAAATATTTTTTTAAATCAATAAAATCTATTTCACTTTGGCTTTGTTTTTCAATAAATAAAACCACTTTTTCGCCTAATAACTTATCGGACAAACTACCAACAAAATAAGGGAATGAGGCTATATTTTTGAAATCTAAATAGCTTGCAATTTCCTCTTCAACTTTTATAGCATTTACTTTATAAGCACCACTGTTTATTATAAAATCTGTTCTACCTAATATTTTAAAACCATCTTTGGAAATTTGTGCCAAATCATTGGTTTGTAGCCATTGGTTTTTAGTAATAATATTTTTTATTTTTAAAATATTTTCTTGGCTTAATTCAATTTCATTATTAGGCAATAATTTAAAATACAATTCGGTTTTTAAATTGCGCAAAGCAATATGACTTAAAGTTTCTGTCATGCCGTAAGTAGCCCAAATAGTTACTTTTAAATGAGCACATTGTTTGATTAAACTGTTTGATGCTGGCGCTCCACCAAGTAATATGTTTTCAAATTGATTCAATACTTTTTCTCCATTTGCAGTATTTAAAATACTTTGCAATTGCATGGGTACTAATGAAGCAAAAGTGAAAGAATGCCTTTCATTTAATTCTTTAAATGGATTGGAACTTGGGTTTACAATAGTTACTGATGCATTTAATAAAATTGCCCTTGTCAAAAGCATGGCACCAGCTACTAAATGAATGTCTAAACAAATAAAAAAATGTTGTGGATTTTGACTTAATTTTAAATAATTAATGGTTTGTGTTGCCGACCAAATTAGTTCTTCCTTAGTAAATGTAAATTGTTTGGGAATTCCAGTACTTCCAGAACTTTGAAAGGTAAATTCATTATTATGAAACCAATTTTCTAGAAATGATAATGCTTTTTTTTCGTTTTCATTCAAAAGACTTTTATCTATAATTTTTAAATCAGCAATTGATTCAATTTTATGCTCAATATGATTAATAAATAATAGCATTATTTATTAAACTCGTTCATGGTTAAAGGCAACCCTTTTATAACAAAACTTTCAATGGCATCAACCGATTTATGAATTAAAAAAGGCATTTCTTTCATTTCGTCAGTAGTCCATTTTCCTAAAACATAATCTACTTGACGGCCTTTTGGGAAATTGCTACCTATGCCAAACCTTAGCCTTGGATAATTTTGAGTCAATAATAATTCATTGATGCTTTTTAGTCCATTATGTCCTGCATCGCTGCCATTTGCCCTGATGCGTAATTTTCCAAAATCAATGGCTAAATCATCCACTAAAATAAAGATATTTTCAATTGGTATTTTCAAATCTGTCATCCAATGTCGAACTGCTTTACCGCTTAAATTCATATAAGTAGTTGGCATAATTACATGCATTTGTCGGCCACGTAAACTCACTTGCGCATATTGTGCTTGTTTTTGAACTGTAAAATTTCCCAAGTGTTTTTTTACCAAAGCTTCCGCAATGTCAAACCCAATATTATGTCGAGTTTGTGCATATTCAACACCTATATTTCCTAATCCTACAATTAAGTATTTCATATAATAAAAATTAAGGCTTACTATAAACCATTTTTACATGTTCAATATCGGCTTCCCAAAAGTTTTCACCTGATGGTTTAAAGTTATTTTTGGCATATAAAGGCGCTGCGGTTAATTGCGCATGCAAATATATTTTTTTGCCAAAAGGAATGGTTTCACCTAATAAATGTTCAACCAAAGCTGATCCAATTCCATTGCCTCTGAATTTTTCTAACACTGCAAATCGCTCTAATTTATAACCATTTTCTGTTTCACGAATTCTGGCAGTTCCAGCTGGTTCATTGTTATAAAATGCTATAAAATGAATGCTTTCTTCTTCAAACTCATATTCCAATTCTTTTGGGCAATTTTGACCAATTACAAAAACTTCGTGTCTAATATCCCAAACTATTTGTTGGGTGTTGGCATCTAATATTTTTTCAATTCTTATCATTGATTTGGATTTTAGGATTAAGGGATTTTTTAGCGGAATAATATTATTTATTTTCAATAAAATATTTATTTAAAGCTTGTCCTATTAAAAATACATCTTCAAAAGAATTATACATAGGCACCGGACTCATACGAATTACATCAGGTTCACGCCAATCGGGCATAATGTTTTCACTTTCTAAATAGTCGAATAATTGCTTGCCATTTTCTTTCACAATAATTGAAAGCTGACAACCCCTTTCCTCTTTATTTTTTGGGGTAATTACTGTTAAATGTTCGGTGAAATTATTTAAAATATATTCCAAGTAACCTGTTAGTAATTCACTTTTTGCTCTTAAATTTTCTATTCCTGCTTCCGCAAACATTTCAAGCGATGCTTTATGAATAGCCATTGGAAATATTTGTGCATTACTTAATTGCCAACCTTGCGCACCTGGAATGGGTTTGAAACCTTTTTTCATTTGAAAACGTTCGCCCTCATCGTGTCCCCACCAACCAGCAAAACGATTGATTGCTGAATTTGCGTGTTTTTCGTGAACAAAAACGCCACTGGTTCCGCCTGGTCCGCTGTTTAAATATTTATACGTACACCATACTGCAAAATCAACTTCCCAATCATGTAACTGTAAATGCAAATTGCCTGCGGCATGCGCCAAATCAAAACCAGCATAAGCACCAACAGCATGAGCAGCAGCAGCAATGGCTTTCATATCAAAAGCTTGTCCTGTGTAATAGTTTACGCCACCTAACATCACCAATGCTAAACTCTCCCCATTTGCATTTATGGTTGCTATTATATCTTCGGTTCTTAAAGTATATTCGCCTTCGCGAGGTTTAAGTTCTATTATGGCTTCATCTGGATTTAAATGATGGTGTTTTACCTGCGTTTCCATTGCGTATAAATCACTTGGAAAAGCTGCTGCTTCCATTATTATTTTATATCTGGTATTTGTTGGTTGGTAAAAACTTACCATCATTAAATGCAAGTTAACCGTTAAATTATTCATAATAACCACTTCAATTGGTTTTGCCCCTACCAATTTTGCCGCATTTTCAGTTAAAAAATGATGGTATCCCAACCAAGGATTTTTGGCATTAAAATGACCTTCTACACCCATTTTAGCCCAATCACTAAACTCCTGTTCCACTGCCAAACGAGCTGATTTAGGCTGTAATCCCAAAGAATTCCCACATAAATAAACTACATGCTTATTGTTATTGGTTAATAAATGAAATTGATTTTTAAAATGGGCTAGTTTATCGTTAGTATCTAACTGTTTGGCAAAGCTTAAAGTGTTTTCAAATTGCATGTGCAATTATACTAAATGATTTAATGGCTACATAGTATCTTTAAAATGATTTTTTTATTGCGGAAAACTAGTGATTCTTAAATAGTTTCCATTTCGGGTTACAATGTATTGTCTAAGTGGTCTGTCAGCAGGTCCTTTACTTGGAGTACCTGTGCTTAAAAAAAACTCACTAGCGCAGCATTTATTATTTCCACTGCCACATTGGAATTTTGAATTATTATCGGCCATATAAATTCTACTACAAGCACTATCAACTTTGAACGGACATGCCCTATCGAAAGCTATAAATTCATCAAAATTATTGTAAACAACTATTCCTTTATACCCTTCTGATCTGTATATAAAACCACCAATATTTTGCAATGGCGAAGCATCGGGCAAAACTAAATTTAAAGAAATATCAATATTTACAAGAGGAAAAAAATCGTTGTTTTGATTTGCACTTTTGTCTTTTTCGCAAGCAAAAAATAAAAATAAAACTATAAAAAAGAAGTGTGTTTTAAGCATTATTTTAGCCATGAAAGTAAAGTAGGAAGATTATTTTTTTTGTATTTAAAATATGGTTTTTTATACGCGCCAAACGATTTGTAAAATCTTTCAATTCCATCAATTTCAGAACCTTCAAAATCGATAAATAAATTTTTACCTGCAAGCTGAGTAATAATTGAATCGATTAAAAAGTGCATGGCTCCAATTTTTTTTCCTTTTTGGTTTGAAGTTCCTAAATGAAAAATTACCCTTTCGTTATAAATTAAAAATGCCGCACAAGCCATTAAACCATACTGTTTGCTGTAAATTCCTATTGATAAAAGATTATTGTTTTTATTACATACTTTATATAATTTTTTTAACGAATCATAATCTTTTGGTTTTACTCCTTTTGTTTCTTTTCCTTTAAATTTTATATAATAATCAATTACATTTTTATATGGCAATGCTTGAAAATAAAGGTTGTTTTCTTTCGCTTTTTTTAAATTCCGCTTTGCTTGGCTTTTATAGTTTTCAAATATGGAATGGTAATTTTCATCAATAGGTAAAACATAGTTTTTTCTTTGTTTTAAACCCTCTGTACTATTGTCTTCGTTTAAGCTAATGTCTATTAATTTAAATTTAGCAGGAATTGAATTTAAAAAATCATTTACTAAAATAGCTTGCGATTCTAGCTTTGAAAAAACACCTAACTGTTGGGTAAAAAAGGGTTGAGATAAGTAAGAAATAAAGTATTTTTTTTTATGTGTTAATGGCATAACAGCCTCATAATCATCTAGTATTAAAGCATCCCAATTGGGGCTAATAATATCTAAATACCACGAATAAGCATAAATTAAACCATTATTAGCACCAGCAATACAGTTGTCCCACTTCGTTTTATCTATTTCAGTATGTTTTAAATAATTTATCAAGTTTTAAATTGTATTCAAAAGTACATTAAAGCCTTTAACAATTGTAATATTTAAAGTAAAAGCTTTTTTAAGGTTATTAAAAAAGGCTTTATTCAGTAATTAGTTAATGTTTTTAAACCTAACTCTATGCGGTGTTGAGTCGCCTAAACGTTGTTTTTTATTTTCTTCATATGCACTGTAATCACCTTCAAAAAAATACACTTGCGAGTTTCCTTCAAATGCTAAAATATGAGTAGCAATACGGTTGATAAACCACCTATCGTGGGAAATAACAACTACACAACCAGCAAAATTTTCAATGGCTTCTTCCAAAGCACGCAAAGTATTAACATCAATATCGTTAGTAGGTTCATCTAATAAAAGCACATTACCGCCTTCTTTTAAAGTTATAGCCAAATGAACACGATTACGTTCACCACCAGAAAGTACACTTACTTTTTTACCTTGATCGCTACCACCAAAATTAAACTTAGAAACATACGCCCTTGCGTTTACTTGTTGGGTTCCAACTTGAATTAAATCAGTACCTCCACTTATTACTTCATACACCGTTTTATCGGGTAATAATTCTTTATGGCTTTGATCAACATAAGCCGTTTTTACAGTTTCACCAACTTTAAAAGTTCCACTATCAGGCTGCTCTAGCCCCATCATCATGCGGAATAAAGTAGTTTTACCAACACCATTTGGACCTATAATTCCTACTATTCCACCTTTTGGTAAGCTAAAATTTAAGTTTTCGTATAATAATTTATTACCAAACGATTTGCTAACTCCCTGAGCTTCTATCACTACGTCACCCAAACGAGGTCCTGGAGGAATGAATAATTCCAAAGCTTGTTCTTTTTCTTTTTGATCTTCACCAAGCATTTTGTCGTAAGCATTTAAACGTGCTTTTTGCTTAGTTTGACGACCTTTTGCTCCTTGGCGAACCCAATCTAACTCACGTTCTAAAGCCTTAGCTCTTTTTCCCTCAGCTTTTTCTTCCGCTTTTAATCTATTGGCTTTTTGTTCTAACCAACTACTGTAATTACCTTTCCATGGAATTCCTTCACCTCGGTCTAATTCTAAAATCCAACCTGCTACATTATCTAAAAAATACCTGTCGTGGGTAACTGCAATTACAGTTCCTGGGAAATTTTTTAAATATTGTTCCAACCAATCTACACTTTCTGCATCTAAATGGTTGGTTGGTTCATCTAACAATAAAATATCTGGATTACTTAATAATAATCTGCACAAAGCCACACGCCTTCTTTCACCGCCTGACAAAACATTTACATTCTGATCAGGATCTGGACAATGCAAAGCATCCATTGCTTTTTCTAATTTGTTATCTAATTCCCAGGCGTCATTATGGTCGAGTAGTTCCATAACAACAGCTTGTCTATCCAAAATCTTCATCATTTCATCACCATCTAAACCCGGATCGGCTAACTTATTGTTAATCTCTTCAAATTCTTCCAATAAATCGGTAATGTGTTTAACGCCTTCTTTTACACATTCAATTACTGTTTTGGTATCATCCAAATTAGGTTCTTGTTCTAAAAAACCAATTTTGTATTCTTTATCAAAAACTACTTCTCCTTGAAAACTTTTATCAATGCCAGCAATAATTTTTAATAAACTGGATTTACCTGAACCATTTAAACCTAAAACACCAATTTTAGCACCATAAAAAAACGATAGATAAATGTTTTTAAGTACTTGTTTTTGTGGTGGATGAGTCTTACTCACTCCAGCCATTGAAAATATAATTTTTTGATCTGACATGCTTTTCTTAATAAATAATAAGCAGCAAATATAATTTTTTAAAAGTTTTTTGCTTTTAATTAAATACCAAAATATTTTTTTACTAATTTCATTTGAATTTTATAGCCAAACCACCTTCTAATAAACCAAAATAGTTTAGCATCATTGCCAGCTAAATAACGCAATGTGCTTTTTCCATCGGTTGCGGCTTTATAAATTACTTTAGCTACTAATTCGGGTGAACTAAAATTAGCTGAATATTTAGGATCAGTAAATTTTTTAATTACATTTTCAGAATAATGGTGATACTCAATAAAATTTTCAATATCAAATGAATCTAAAGATCGACCTGCAAAATCGGTTTTAATACCTCCAGGTTCAATTACTTTTACTTTAATACCAAATGGTTTTAAATCGTACCATAAACCTTCTGACAGTCCTTCTAATGCAAATTTTGATGAATTATAAACCCCAAATAATGGTATAGTTAATAAACCACCAATTGATGTTATATTGATAATAGTTCCTAAATTATTTTTTTTAAAATGAGGTAAAATTGCTTTAATACAATCAATAACTCCAAAAAAATTCACATCATATTGTCTTCTTATTTGTTCATTACTTCCAGCCTCTAATGGTCCAAATGCACCATAACCCGCATTATTTAGCAATACATCAATTTTACCAAAACTATTTAAAGTTATTTTAACAGCGTTTTCAATGCTCATTTTATCTTGTACATCTAATTCAATTATAAGTAATCTTGAATCTGTTTTTAGCTCCGTTTCTTGGTCTGGTTTACGCATGGTAGCCACTACATTCCAACCTTTACTATGGAATAATTGAGCGGTTGCTTTTCCTATTCCGCTGCTAGCTCCTGTTATAAAAATGGTTTTTTTCATTAATAATTGTTTTTTTAATAATCAAAAGTAATAGTAATCAAATCAAAATCTTAAGTTTGAATGTGATTTTATGATTAATTCTTTAATTCACACTTATCCTCTTTAATTATTTGGTAGCATGATAAATCTATTTAATTTCGCCCAATAAACTTTAAAAAAAACTTAAATGACAAAAATAAAAGTAATCAACCCCGTGGTTGAATTAGATGGCGATGAAATGACTCGCATTATATGGAAATTTATTAAAGACAAATTGATTTTACCTTACCTAGATTTAGATATAAAATATTTCGATTTAGGAATGGAATATAGAGACGAAACCAACGACCAAGTTACTATAGATGCTGCTGAAGCAATAAAAAAATATGGTGTTGGTATAAAGTGCGCAACCATTACTCCTGACGAGCAACGTGTAGAGGAATTTAAATTAAAACAAATGTGGAAAAGCCCTAACGGAACTATTAGAAATATATTAGATGGAACTGTTTTTCGTGAGCCAATTGTTTGTAAAAATGTACCTCGTTTGGTTCCAAACTGGACTGCTCCAATTTGTATTGGCCGCCATGCTTTTGGAGATCAATACCGCGCTACCGATTTTGTAACTAAAGGAAAGGGAAAATTAACAATTACTTTCACTCCTGAAGATGGTTCTGAATCACAAAACTTTGAAGTTTATAATTTTAAAAGTGATGGTGTTGCTTTAGCCATGTACAATACTGACGAGAGTATCCGTGGTTTTGCTCATTCATGTTTTAACCAAGCATTGACAAAAAAATGGCCTTTATATCTTTCAACTAAAAACACCATTTTGAAAAAATATGATGGCAGATTTAAAGATATTTTTGAAGATATTTATCAAGCAGATTACAAAACTAGATTTACAGAAGCAGGAATTGTTTACGAACACCGTTTAATTGACGACATGGTAGCTTCGGCTTTAAAATGGAATGGAAACTTTGTATGGGCCTGTAAAAACTATGATGGCGATGTTCAGTCAGATACCGTTGCTCAAGGTTTTGGTTCATTAGGTTTAATGACTTCGGTGTTAATTACTCCTGATGGAAAAGTAATGGAAGCAGAAGCAGCTCACGGAACTGTTACTCGCCATTTTCGCGACCATCAAGCAGGTAAACCAACTTCTACCAATCCAATTGCAAGTATTTTTGCTTGGACAAGAGGATTAGAATTTAGAGGGAAATTAGATGGAAACCAAGAATTAGTTAATTTTTGCCATGCTTTAGAAGCTGTTTGTATTGAAACAGTTGAAAGTGGTAAAATGACTAAAGATTTAGCCGTTTGTATTCATGGAAACAAAGTTACTTTAGGCGAACATTATCTAAATACTCAAGATTTCTTAGATGCAATTGATAGCAATTTGAAAGCTAAATTAGCTTAAATAATATACCTGTCTTAACCCCAAAAAGCCTCGAAGTTTTCGAAGCTTTTTGAGAGTTATAAATAAAAATTTATCCTAAAAAATGCACCATTTTTATTTCACCAACCAATTCTACTTTGGTTAAATTATAAGCAGCTAATGCTTTCATGGCTTTATCCCATTGTTTGCCACTTAAACCAACAGCTGCTTGTTTTAAATCGGCTAATGGCATGCTTCCATTAGGTTTCAAAACTGCCAAAATTTGTTTCTCTTCTTCTGTTAATTCTAACTGTTTTTTCTCCGGACGCATTTGAGGGAAAAACAATACATCTTGAATGGAATGTTGGTTGGTCATCAGCATGGCCAAACGGTCAATACCAATTCCGATACCAGCAGTTGGTGGCATTCCATATTCTAAAGCACGTAAAAAATCATGGTCAATAAACATGGCTTCATCATCGCCACGTTCCATTAATTTTACTTGCTCTTCAAAACGCTCACGCTGGTCAATTGGATCGTTTAATTCTGTATAAGCATTGGCTATTTCTTTGCCATTCACCATTAATTCAAAACGCTCTACCAAGCCTTCTTTGCTTCTGTGTTTTTTGGTTAACGGACTTAACTCAACAGGATAATCAATTATAAAAGTGGGTTGGTCAAAATTACCTTCGCATTTTGTACCAAATATTTCGTCTATTAATTTACCTTTTCCCATGCTTTTATCGGTTTTGATATCCATTTGCGCACAAGCTGCCACTAAAGCTGTTTCGTCCATATTGGTTACATCAAAACCAGTAAAATCTTTAATGGCATCGTAAATAGGAATGCGTTTGAAAGGTGCTTTAAAATTTAACACTTTTTCGCCAACGGTTACTTCGGTAGTTCCGTGCATTTCCAATGCAATTTTTTCCAATAATTGCTCCGTAAAATCCATCATCCAATTGTAATCTTTGTATGCTACATAAAATTCCAACACAGTAAATTCAGGATTATGTGTTCTGTCCATTCCTTCATTTCGGAAATTACGACTGAATTCATACACAAAATCAAATCCACCAACAATCAAGCGTTTCAAATATAATTCATTCGCAATTCGTAAATAAAACTGAGAATCCAATGCATTATGATGGGTTGTGAAAGGCTTTGCAGCCGCGCCACCTGGAATATTTTGTAAAACTGGAGTATCCACTTCTATGGCGCCACTGTTATTTAAAAAATCGCGAATGGTTTTTATCATTACACTGCGTTTTACAAACGTATCTTTTACATGTGGATTTACAATTAAGTCGGCATAACGTTGGCGGTATCTGAACTCAGGATCGGTAACGGCATCAAAGGTTTCACCATCTTTTTCTTTAACAATTGGAAGCGGCTTAATTGATTTGCTTAACATTACCAAAGTTTTGGCATGCAGCGAAACTTCGCCTGTTTTGGTAGTAAACATATAACCTGTTATGCCAATAATATCACCAATATCTACTAATTTTTTAAAAACGGTATCGTATAAAGTTTTGTCTTCAACAGGGCAAATATCATCTCTGCGCACATACACTTGTAATTTTCCGGCACTGTCTTGCAATAACACAAAACATGCTTTTCCCATATCGCGCACACTCATTACACGGCCAGCAAAAGTTACGTGTTTCATTTCTTCACTTTCCATGTCTGTGCTGTACTTTTCCGTTACCTCAGTTGATAAATGAGAAATAGGAAATAAAGCCGGAGGAAATGGATCAATGCCCAAAGCACGAAGGTCAGCTAGTTTTTGTCTGCGTAATAATTCTTGTTCGCTGTGTTGAATAATCATAAATAAATAATTGCTATTTTTCTAAAAGAGCGCGAAAATAACATTTCGAGGGTTTAAAAAGGAATATTTGGGTAAATAAAATGAAAAGGACTATTGGTTGCAGGCGAGGACGCCTTCAACGGCTGAAACAAATTCCATTTGACACATTTGCTTTTGTTAGATTATAAACGTCAAAGCCATATACCATTATTGTAGGTATATGCTTGGACTAGCTAGGGAAGTATCGATTAAGGTAATGATTAGATTTTTACAAAGTTACCGATCAAATCTAATTGATTGAATTCAAGCATTTCCCTCTTGTTTTTAAATACTTCAATTTTTTTATTATTAATAAATCTTAAATCAAATAAGTTATCTAAATCACTAAAAACTATTATGTCAGTTGGTGCACGTTCCAATTCTCTAATAAGGCTATCATTCTCAATCATTTCTAAACCATTATTTATGAGACTAATTATCTTTTTATTCTTAATTATCAGAATTATTCTCTGGTCATTTTCATCGACCCAAGTTCCATTTAGTATTTCAGCATCCATATATTCATAAATTTAAATTTGTAGTATTCTTAAGTTAATTAACTTCGATTATATAAACAAACTTATTCAATTGTTTAACTTGGTTCGAAAGAGAAAGATTGGCTAAAGAATTTATAGTGTTAAAATTTGGAGCTCTTGGAAGTAAATCAATTAAGTTTTTCAAATAACTTACTTTAATTGCATATGATACATTTTCTGCACCAATATGCTTTCCATTAACTATCCCAATTAAATTACCGAATTTGTTAAATAGAGGGCCACCACTATTTCCAGGTTGGAGTGGTGCAGAAATTTGATATGTAGTTATGTCTCCTTGAAATCCTGTTTTTGAACTAATAATTCCATTTGTTAGTTTAATTTCATCACCCATCGATGACCTTAAAGGATAACCAAGAACAAATATATTTTCCCCAACATCTGTAGTGGACGTTTTGATAGTATAGGGTATCTTAGAAATGTTTGTAAAACTATCATCTAGAATTTGAATAATTGCTAAATCATTATTTTTGTCTGAAACAATAACCTTAGCCTTAAGTGAAGTTGAAAAATCCCCATTAATCCCCCTAACTTTTATATTTGTTGCATCTTCAATTACATGGTAATTAGTAACTATTAGGCCATTGCTTGAAATTGCGAACCCTGTTCCTGAACTTGGCTCGAATTGTTTGAAATCTTGATAAGTTGGATAAATCTTGAGTTGTTCCACTTCATAAAATATAAAAAATGCGTTATAATTTATTTCTCTTATTCTCTCATCAATAGTTTCTAAATAAGAATATTTTATAACATTATTATTTATTAGAGTTGCAGTTGATTTATCAATACTTTTCGGTTCTCCTGTATAAATCATTTCCCATAAAAACAGACTTTTATTTGCTGTTTTTTTTAAAGTACGAATAAGATTTGAATTATCTCTATCTATGGCATATATATTATACCCATTTTTGTTTTTATAAATAGCCATATCACAAACTTGTGAATTATAAATTCCACGCAATAACTCTTTTGTGTTACTAAGGTATTTTGCGTTGAAAGAATGACTCCAGATTCCTTCAATAGGATCTAAGGAATTTATATTTTTTTTAAAATACTCTTCCCACTCATATTTATGTGTGAATGGTTGAGCAAATAAGCATGTTGTTACCAATATGAAAAAAGTAGTATATATTGTTTTCATAATTATATTATTAGGTTATCAGTTGATTCAATTTATAAATTCTATCAATATTTTTTCTTCTTTTATTCTCTGTATTATATCAAAAAAATTTAGTCTTTAAATATCCATTTTCTATGTTTTAAAACAAATATATTTTTATTTTTCAAAATTGCATTTATTATTTTGTATTAGATAGAAATGTAAAAGAATTCATAACATTTCCTAATTGGTATAATTAAGATATTATTTTAAATGGATAAAATGAAATTATATCTTCAATATCATTAATTATTTTTTTGGTTACTAGTTTATATTGGTTATTTATGTATATAATTTCACCTTTTGGTTTAACTAATCCATCAACAAAACGACAGCTACAAATTTCATTTATTATGTCAGGTACAATTAAATTGTCAAACAAAGGATACTTATATTCTTCAAATTTATTATAATCTGGTGAGTGTTTAGCAAGAATTTTCAAAATACCACCAATAATAAAATTTTTTTCTTTTCCTATGCTATTAAATATTGAAAGCCTTAATTTAAAATTCTTGTGTTTTATTGTAAGAAATGAGAGTTTCAATCTTTCTTGGAAATCATTTTCATTCTTTGTTTGTTTAATATCGAACGGCAGGTCTAAATCTTTTCTACTCTCAAATAATTGGTCAATAATGTGCGAATTTGTTTCAATTTGAGTGCTTGGTTTTAGTGTTTCAATTGCAATTATAGTTTTGAAAAACTGGCCCCAGTCCTCAATTTCAACTTCGTTTATTTTGTCATAAATTACTGTTCTCATTCTATTTTTGATTGCCTTTATTTTATTTGTATTTCGAATTTGTCGGCATTATAAGATTGTAAATATAAAATAACGTAAGCACCTTTGGCTAAAGCCAATTCCTAATTCGCAATTTTTATTAAATGGGTTGAAACCCATTTCTATTCATTCGTTGGTAATTGAACATAGCTGTTTTATGAAAAAGAGTGCGGTATAAAACGATGAATAGCCCCCAGATTTATCTGGGGGTATAAAAGAAAAATGCGATAAAATTGGCTTTAGCCAAAATATGTTTTGAAGGCAAGGTTGCTTGCAAAGGCATCTATTTCTGCATAGACTCAAAGTTT
>JBAXCN010000039.1:0-27873 GCA_037141455.1 Bacteroidota bacterium | reverse complement strand
ACAATAGCTTTTTTAAATGCTGTTCTTTTTCCAGCAAATTGACCGCGTTTAGTTGATCTAGTTTTGTTTTTACCTGAATAAACCATAGTGCTTATACCAGTGACATTGACACTATAAACCTTTTCAATTTCACTAATTATTTCAGGTTTAGTAGCAGTTTTTTCAACTATAAACGCAAACTGATTTAATTTTTCACTAATTTGACTAAATTTCTCAGTGATAAGTGGCTTTTTAAGAATACCCATTACTTGTTTTTATTAAAAAGGTTATCGATTGCTCCTAAAGAATTTTCTAATAAAATTACATTTTGAGCATTTAAAATTTCGTATGTATTTACGTCAGATACAGTAACAACTTTAGACTTAGTTAAATTACGACTTGACTTATAAATAAATTCATTGTAATCTGCCATTACCAACAATGTTTTGGCATTGTTTAATTTTAGATTGTTAATGACATTGATATAATTTTTAGTTTTTGACGAATCAAAAGTAAAATTCTCTAATACTATTATATTGCTATCTTTTGCTTTGTAAGCCAAAGCAGACATTCTCGCTAATTGCTTTAATTTCTTATTTAATTTAAAGCTATAATTTCTTGGTTGTGGTCCAAAAATACGAGCACCACCTACTCTAGTTCCAGATTTTACACTTCCCTTACGTGATCCACCTGTACCTTTTTGACGGTGTAACTTTTTGGTTGAACCACTTACCATACTTCTTTCTAAAGATGAGTGTGTACCCTGGCGCTGATTAGCTAAAAATTGCTTAACGTCTAAATAAATAGCATGGTCGTTAGGTTCAATTCCAAAAACTTCATTGTTTAATACAACTTTACGTCCTGTATCGTTTCCTTCTATATTTAATATTGCTACTTCCATTTGCTTATTTCTCCAATAATATAAATGAACCTTTAGCACCAGGAATTGATCCTTTAATTACCAAAAGATTCTGGTCTTTCAACACTTTTAAAATTTCAAGATTAGTTTTCTTTACTCGTTTTCCACCCATTCTTCCAGCCATTCTCATACCTTTAAATACTTTAGAAGGATCAGAAGATGCTCCAATTGAACCTGGTGCTCTTTGACGATCGTGTTGACCGTGAGTAGCCATACCAACTCCAGCAAAGCCATGACGTTTAACAACACCTTGAAAACCTTTACCTTTTGAAGTACCAACAACATCTACAAATTCGCCAGCTTCAAATAAATCAGCTGATATTACATCACCTAAACTTAGTGGAGTTTCGAATCCTTTAAATTCTACTAATTTTCTTTTTGGTGTAGTATTCGCTTTTTTGAAAATACCTTTTAACGCAGAGTTTGTGTTTTTCTCTCTGGCCTCACCATATGCTAATTGAATAGCTTGGTAACCATCAGTTTCAACAGTTTTAACCTGTGTAACTACATTTGGCCCAACTTCAACCACTGTACAAGCTGTTTGCTTGCCATCTTGGCTAAAGATGCTAGTCATACCTACTTTTCTACCTATCAATCCTGACATAATTTTATCTGTCTAAATTCTTTTAATTAATTGATCAAACTTTAATTTCAACATCAACACCACTTGGTAATTCTAGTTTCATTAAAGCATCTACTGTTTTTGCAGTGCTGCTATAAATATCTAAAATACGCTTGTATGAACATAATTGAAATTGCTCTCTTGCCTTTTTATTTACGTGTGGCGAACGTAAAACTGTATAAATCTTCTTTTGTGTTGGAAGTGGAATTGGACCACTAACAATAGCACCAGTGCTTTTTACAGTTTTAACGATTTTCTCTGCTGACTTATCAACAAGATTATAATCGAAACTTTTTAATTTAATTCTTATTTTTTGGCTCACCATTATTATAAAGCTTACGCTTTTCCATTAATTTTTGCTAATATTTCTTCTTGAACATTCTTTGGTGCTTCAGTATAATGACTGAATTCCATAGTTGATGTTGCTCTTCCCGAAGATAATGTTCTTAATTGAGTAACATATCCAAACATTTCAGCTAAAGGTACTTTTGCTTTTACAACTTGTGATCCAGCTCTTGTATCCATTCCTTCTAACTGTCCGCGTCTTCTATTTAAATCACCAATTACATCACCCATATTTTCTTCAGGTGTTAAAACCTCTAATTTCATTATAGGTTCTAATAAAACTGGTTTTGCTTTTCTTGATGCTTCTTTGAAGCCCATTCTTGCTGCTAATTCAAATGATAATGAATCTGAATCTACTGCGTGGAACGAACCATCAAACAAACGAACTTTTAAACTTTCAACTTCATATCCAGCTAAAACACCATTGCTCATAGCACCTTTGAAACCTTTTTCTATAGCAGGGATATATTCTTTTGGAATTGCTCCACCAACAATTTGATTTACAAATTCTAATCCAGACTTTTCTGGATCGCCTGGTATCAATTCAAATTGAATATCTGCAAACTTTCCTCTACCACCTGATTGTTTTTTGTATGACTCTCTGTGTATAACTGGTTGTGTAATTGTTTCTTTATATGAAACCTGAGGAGCACCTTGGTTTACTTCTACTTTAAATTCACGTCTTAATCTATCTACTATAATTTCTAAGTGTAATTCACCCATACCTGAAATAATAGTTTGTCCGGTATCTTCATCTGTTTTAACTCTAAAAGTAGGATCTTCTTCTGCTAATTTAGCTAAAGACATACCTAATTTGTCTGAATCTGATTGTGTTTTTGGTTCAACAGCTAATCCTATAACAGGCTCAGGAAAATCCATCGCTTCTAACACAATTGGAAACTTTTCATCACACAATGTATCACCTGTTCTAATATCTTTAAAACCAACTGCTGCTCCAATATCACCTGCACCTAAACTTTCTATTGGATTTTGTTTGTTAGCATGCATTTGGAAAATACGAGAAATTCTTTCTTTGTTTCCACTGCGAGTATTTAACACATAAGAACCAGCATCTAATTTACCCGAATAAGCTCGCATAAAAGCTAATCGACCAACAAATGGATCAGTTGCAATTTTAAATGCTAAGGCTGCAAATGGTTCATTATAATCCGGTTTACGAGTTTCTTCTATACCTGTATCAGGATTTGTTCCTACTACTTCTTTTCTATCCATAGGACTTGGTAATAATTCCATTACTAAATCCAACATGGTTTGAACTCCTTTATTCTTGAAAGATGAACCACATAACATAGGTACAATTTTCATATCAATAACTGCAGCTCTTAAAGCGTCTAAAATTTCTCTTTCTGAAATACTTTTAGGATCATCGAAGAATTTCTCCATCAATTTATCATCGTATTCCGAAACAGCTTCTAATAATTTTTCTCTCCAAAAAAGAGAATCCTCTAACATATCTTCAGGAATTGGAATTTCTTGAAAAGTCATTCCTTTGTCGTGCTCATTCCAAACCATTCCTCTGAAGTTAATCAAATCAACTACACCTTTAAACCCATCTTCAGAACCAATTGGTAATTGCAATGGAACTGCATTGCTACCTAACATTTCTTTAACTTGTTTTACTACGTTTAAGAAATCGGCACCTGAGCGATCCATTTTATTAACAAAACCCAAACGAGCAACATTGTAATTATTTGCTAATCTCCAATTAGTTTCAGATTGTGGTTCAACACCATCTACTGCACTAAATAAAAATACTAATCCATCTAATACACGTAACGATCTGTTAACTTCAACAGTAAAATCAACGTGACCCGGAGTATCAATAATATTAATTTGAAATTTATTTCCTCTATATTCCCAAGGCACAGTAGTTGCGGCAGAAGTAATTGTTATACCACGTTCAGCTTCTTGTACCATCCAATCCATAGTAGAAGCACCATCATGCACTTCACCAATTTTGTGGTTAACACCAGAATAATAAAGTATACGCTCTGTAGTTGTAGTTTTACCTGCATCAATGTGAGCTGCAATTCCGATATTTCTTGTAAGTTTTAGGTCGCGAGACATATTATACTTTTAATTTTTTAATTATGATATTTTAAAGTGAGAGAATGCTTTGTTGGCATCAGCCATTTTATGCGTATCTTCTCTTTTTTTAACTGAAGCACCTTCATTTTTAGAAGCAGCTATTATTTCGGCAGCTAATTTGTCAGACATAGATTTTTCACTTCGTCTTCTACTGTACAAAATCATCCATTTCATACCTACTGCAATTTTTCTTTCAGCAGGAACTTCTATTGGAATTTGAAAGGTTGAACCTCCAACTCTTCTTGCTTTAACTTCGACAGATGGCATAATATTATTTAATGCTTTTTTCCAAACATCAATGCCACGTTCTTGAAGTTTTGCTTCTACTTTATCTAAAGCTTCGTAAAAAATTGAATAAGAAGTGTTTTTCTTTCCACTCCACATCATATTGTTTACGAACCTAGTTACCAAAGTGTCGTTAAACTTTGGATCTGGTGTTAAAATGCGTTTTTTTGGTTTTGATTTTCTCATTGTAATCTATCGCTTTTTGGCTTCTAAATTATTTTTTCTTTTTGCCTTTAGCGTCTGCTGCAGGAGCTGCTCCTGGTTTAGGACGTTTAGTTCCATATTTTGAACGTTGTTGTGTTCTTCCTTCAACTCCCGCAGTATCTAATGCACCGCGAACAATGTGATATCTTACACCAGGTAAATCTTTTACACGACCACCACGTACTAAAACGATAGAATGTTCTTGTAAATTATGACCTTCTCCTGGAATGTAGGCATTCACTTCATTTCCATTTGTTAAACGAACACGAGCAACTTTACGCATTGCTGAGTTTGGTTTTTTGGGCGTGGTTGTGTAAACACGAGTACAAACACCTCTACGTTGAGGGCAGTTGTCTAATGCTGGTGATTTACTTTTAAAAACCACATCGGTACGACCTTTTCTAATAAGCTGTTGTATAGTTGGCATATTAATTAAATTCTAATTCTCCTTTTTTTAAGGGGCTGCAAAGGTAGACGAATTATTTTGCAAAACAAATGCGCAACAAAAAATATTTTAAATAAGAAATAAAATACAGTTTGCTGAGCGGGTTGTATTATAAAATTAACCATCAGACAATGCCGCTTGGGACTTTTCCCGTTTAAAGGGGGTGCAAATATAGTATTCTTATTTATTAATACAAGTTAAAACTAAAGTTTTTTAATTTTATTTTTGAAAATCATCATTTTAGCAAAAAAAAACCGCTTAACAGCGGCTTTTTAAAAAAAAATTTTTATTTATTCAAGTCCCCAAGAATCATACAATTTATTAATAAAAATATTTTCGTGTATTTCCATTTTTTCATCAGCCATACATATTTTCATAGCAAATTGAAGTAAATTATTTCTTTCGAAAGTAGTACTTATTTTAAAAAACTGCTCGGCAATTTCAATAAAATGGCTTAGTAAATCCTCTGAAGGATATGCCATTAAAAAAGCTTGTTCTTTTATTATATCTATTGGTTCATTGAAATTATTTTCTAAAAAATCTAATAAAACATGGCTTTCTGATTTTTCTATAATTCCATCAGCTTTTGAAAGAATCATTAATAAATGAAACCCAGCTTCGGTTTTATTCATTATGTTTATAAATTGGGTAGGCATTGGGTAAATATTTGTGTGAAAATATAAAAAAAATACTTTCTAGCAAATTTTTTTTAAATTATTTGTTTTGAATGAGCTTTTGTATCAACTTTTTCTATAACTTTTTCTATAATTCCTTTTTCATTAATAACAAAAGTAGACCTTAAAATACCCATATATGTTTTGCCATACATGCTTTTTTCGCCCCATGCACCATAAGCTTCTGCAACTTCATGTTCAATATCGGCAAGTAAATTAAAAGGTAATTCATATTTTTCTATAAATTTAAGATGAGACTTTTCAGAATCAGGACTAACTCCTAAAATTTCATATCCTTGTGCTTGAAAACTTAAGTAATTATCTCTCAAATCACAAGCTTCTGCTGTGCATCCTGGAGTTGAATCTTTAGGATAAAAATACAACACCAATTTTTTATCTTTAAAATCATTTAAAGATACTTTTTCGCCATTTTGGTTAATGCTAGTAAATGCTGGGGCTTTATCGCCTATTTTTAATTTTGTCATTTTTTTTAGTTCTTAGTTGCTATTACTTAGTTGCTGCGCTTGTCAAAGCATTAGCTGTTGGTTACTGAGCTTGTCGAAGCATTAATTTTATTATTCAAAAGCAATTGGCATGGTAAAAGTTTTTTCGGCTACATTTTCTTTTTTATCAGTAACACGAATTAGTACTTCTGGTTTTATAATAGCAGTATTTTTTAGCTTACTATCTTTGTTTTGATTTACTAAATTATACCAAATTTTATCGAAATGGTAAGTAAGCATATTGCTTTTGGCATCAAAATCTAATAAAATCCACTCACCATTCAAGTAACCGTCATATTTGGCTATTCCACTAAAATTATCCTTTATTTCAAAATAAAAATGAAGGCTGTCGCCCAAAGCTTCTTCTGTATTTATAAATACTTGTTTTATAGTTGGCGCAATGGTATCCATGGTTACAAAATAATGCCCAAAGTTACTTGCTTTTCCTCTTACAAATCCATTTTCAAAATTTCCTCCAGCACTTCTAAAATCTTTACGATCTTTAAAATAATATGCTAAAAGTAACTTGTTTTGATATTCTAGATAAACACTGAAAGGTTTAATAGCGATATTTGCCGCTTTATGAAAGGAAGCTGAAGGGCTGTAAACGCTATAGATTATACTTTTTGCTGGTTCTTCTATAGGTTTTAATGCACCAAGATCACAAAATACAGTATCATAAATTGATTTTGCCTCCAATTCAAACAAAAATTCGTCTGTTTTAACAGTATTCTTTTTTAAAGGATAAAACACTTTTTTTTCTTTAACTGATTTTAAGTAATCTTGCTTGTCTTTATCTATTTTATGAGCGACTCCAACGATTGGAACCAACAAAATAAATTTGTTTTGATTAAAATCTTTTATTTCAAAAACTAAGGTATCACATGATTTTTTTGTCACTAAAACTTTTCCTTTAAAAGCATTTGTTTGATAAGTGTTAAATTCGTTTCCATCATCTACAAAACACTTTTGAATGCGGGTTTTAGCAGCTTTGTAAAAAGGATAATCAATGTGAGCATTAATGAATTTGCTTTCATCAAACGCGAATTGATTCAAAGTATGGCTAAATGCAAGTTTGTTTTTACTTTTTAAACTGTACTCATAAATTCCTTTTTCATCGGTTGAGTTATGAATATAATCGTAAGCTTCAATACCAAATCCGTACATTTCTGCTGGTAATTCAAGTGTTTTTTTGCAAATAAAATAACCTGGAATTTTGGTTGGAATAATGGTTTGGTTATTAATTTTTAACTCGTGTTTTAGTAAAAGTCCATCCGTGACAAAATTATAAACAAACACATTTTTTATGATGGGATTTAAGGTATCAAAAGGAATAATTCCAAATAAAGCAGGATTGATAATTTTTTCCGATTTAGTGTTTCTTATTTCAAAATGAACATGAGGTCCCGAGCTCCCGCCACTATTGCCACTTAAGCCAATGGTATCTCCTTTCTTTACCAATAAAATAGGTTTTTCAAATACATAATCAAACTCAAAAGTTTGGTTTTTATACTGATAATTTTGAATCCACTCCGCTATTTTTCCTGAATATTTTTGTAAATGTCCATATACGGTGGTATAACCATTTGGATGATCTAAATAAATGGCTTTGCCATAACCAATGCTTTGGATTTTAATGCGTGAAACATAACCATCGGCACTAGCAAATACGGGCAAGCCTTCCTTTTGATTGGTGCGTAAATCCATTCCGCTATGAAAATGATTATCACGCAAACCACCAAATGGCGAAACCAAACTTGGCAATGAATCTAACGGATAACGAAAATAATTTTGCGGGTAATTTTGAGCTTTTGTTTTAAATAAAAAAACTGTAAAGACAAATAAAAAAACTATTATTTTTTTTAGCATATAAAAAAAATTGAACCACATAGATACATAGAAAATATAGGATTTAAAACATCATTCAATAAATAGATAAAATGAAATAATATTTTACCAATTATTTTACCTCACAAATCAACATAGATTCATTGCCAATAAACCCTTCTAATTTATCGCCAATATTAACCTGACTAACTCCTGCAGGAGTACCTGTGTAAATTAAATCGCCCACTTTTAAAGTAAAATACTGCGATACAAAACTTAAAATTTGCTCAAAAGAAAAAATCATTTGAGCAGTGTTACCTTTTTGCACTATTAGTCCATTTTTTTGCAAACTGAAATCCATATTTTTTAAATCCATATTTTCAATATTGATAAAATTACCAATAGGAGCCGAACCATCAAATGCTTTGGCCAATTCCCAAGGTAATCCTTTTGATTTAAGTTCTGACTGCACATCGCGAGCAGTAAAATCAATTCCTAAGCCAATTTCTGAAAAATAATTGCGAGCAAATTTTTCCTGAATTTTTTTACCAACTTTATTAATTTTTATAACCAATTCCACCTCGTGATGCACATCGTTACTAAAACTAGGTAAATAAAAATCTTCATTATTTTTTAGTAAAGCAGTATCGGGTTTGCTAAATATTACTGGATTTTCTGGAACGGCATTACCTAACTCCTTGGCATGTTCGCTATAATTTCGGCCTACACAAAGTATTTTCATTTATTAAAAGTATCAATTTTTGCTGCGAATATATTTTAAATATACAATTGGCTAAATTTGAAAATGAAAATATTTCATTGAATTGATTTATTAAGTTGCACAAACCACATAATTAAATATTTTTGTATAAAAAACCACTATGTTAGTTAAAAATAAAGTAATAGAAACGGTTAACACTTTTTCGGATAATTTTTCGATAGATGAATTAATAGAAAAATTAATTGTACTTGATAGAATTGATGTCGGTAACAATCAATCAATCAATAATAAAATAATTAGCGAAGAAGAACTTGATAAAAATATTGAAGAATGGTTCAAATAAATTGGACACATCAAGCATTATTTGATTTAAAAGAAATAAAAGATTTTATAAGCCGAGATAGTTCTTTATACGCAAAAAGAACTATTTTAAAAATAAAAAATAGTACCCAAATTTTAAAAAAATATCCTAATTCAGAATAAAGTAATTCCTGAAGTTGGAGTAAGAAACTATAGAGAAATTGAGGTTGGTAGTTATCGCATCTTTTATAAAATTGTTTCTGAGGATAGAATTGATATTTTAAGTGTTTTTCATGCCGCTCGTAATTTCAATAATTTTATTTGATAATTTCGTTTATAAATGTTCCTTACAATATGTTGTTTTTTATATATTTGTATAAAAAATATTATGCAATGCAAAAATAAATTTGTGCTTTTTCTGTTTCTATTATTCAGTTTAAATTCAAATGCGCAAAACACGTTCACTTCGGCAGGCAATAACGCGAATGGATTAGGAGGATCTGTTAGCTATTCCATTGGACAAATAGGTTATGAAACTTTTTCTAACAGTACCGGTATTTTAACATTCGGGGTTCAACAATCTTTTGAAATTTTCAATACAGGGATTTTTGAAAAATCTTCACTCCTTAATTTAGTTTCAGTTTACCCGAATCCATTTTGTGATAAATTGATAATAGAAACAAATGTTTTTAATTTTCAGAAATTAAATTATCAAATTTTTGATGTAAATGGAACTATGTTAGAAAGTAATTTTATTATTCATTATCAAAATATTATAGATTTATCTCATTTATCGTCAGCAGTTTACTTTGTTAAAATTACCAAAGAGGACGAAATAGTTAAATCATTCAAAATAGTAAAACAATAATATCATGAAAAAATATTCAAATACACTAATTTTATTGATACTAATAAGTAACATATTTGCCCAAGCGCCTCAAAAAATGAGTTATCAAGCTGTTATAAGAAATAGTTCTAACATGCTAATTTCCAATACATCAGTTGGTATGAAAATTTCCATTTTACAATCTACAGCTTCAGGAACTCCTGTTTATATAGAAACCCAATCACCTACTACTAATACTAATGGTTTGGTAAGTATTGCAATTGGTGACGGAATTGCTGCAAGTGGAAATTTTTCAACTATCAATTGGTCGAATGGCCCCTACTTTATTAAAACTGAAACTGATCCAACAGGAGGAACTAATTATACTATAACTGGAACAAGTCAATTATTAAGTGTTCCATATGCATTATTTGCGGCAAATAGTGCACCAGGACCACAAGGTCCGAAAGGAGATGCAGGATTACAAGGTCCACAAGGTTTGCCTGGCTTAGGTTTTTCTCATTATATTGGTGAATTATATCAAGGTGGAATAATAGTTAGTATTTGGAAAGTTAATGGTGTTGAACATGGCTTAATAGCAAGTTTAACAAATTTACATACCTATCTTCAATATTCTAATGTATTTACTTTAATTGGCAGTTCAGCACAAAATGCAACTAATGGACAAGGAAATACAACTGCAATTGTTAACCAAGCCGGTTGTAATTGGGGAGCAGCAATGATGTGTGACACCTCGACTATGAATGGATTTAGTGATTGGTACTTGCCTTCAATTTCGGAATTAGTGCAATGTCAAAATGCAGGTTGTATTGTAAATGAAATTTTAGGACCAACTAATGGGTTTCTTAATCTTACCTATCATAGTTCCACTGAAAGAACTGATGGTGGCAGTCCAAATTCATATGCGCTTAATTTGGGTGCTTTTACCTTAGGAAGATACAATCCAGGAAACGAAGGAGGCAAAGCAGGAAATTTTGCTGTTAGAGCGGTTAGGCGATTCTAAAAAATTAAGCTACGCCAAACATCTATTAGTTTTAAGCAATGATTTTATTGTTGCAAATTAAATAACAATTGGTATTACTTTGCGAAGCTTTTGAATAACCAAGTAACTATATTATCTAAACTTTGCAGCGATTTTGGAATTGAGCATGCTATAATTTGTCCAGGTTCGCGTTCCGCACCTTTGGTGTTTGCTTTTAACCGAAATAAAAACATTAAAACTTACGCCATTGTTGATGAACGAAGTGCTGGCTATATTGCCCTTGGTATGGCGCAACAATTACAAAAACCGGTAGCCTTAATTTGTACCAGTGGCACTGCGGCCCTTAATTTTTTCCCAGCCATTGCCGAAGCATTTTATCAAAAAATTCCTTTGGTAGTTTTAACTGCCGATAGACCTGCTGAATTGCTTAATCAACAAGATGGACAAATGATTAACCAAGTGAATGTTTTTGGAAGTCATGTGAGAGGAAGTTTAAATTTTGATTCTCAAAATTTAGCAACTGGCAACTGGCAATTGGCAATTGGCAATTTATTAGAAAAATGCACACTTCCAGTTAAAGGACCAGTTCATATTAATGTGCCTTTAGTAGAACCTTTGTACGAGGAATTGTTCGAAGAATTGGAAATGGACAATATGCAATTGGCAAATAATTATGAAGATCAAAAGAAAGATTTTGAAGTAGTGAAGTTAAGCAATGCAGTCAATGAAAGTTCAAAAAAGGTTATATTAATTGGACAATGTTTTCCTGACCAAGATTTGGCATCGGTTTTAAAAAGTTTGGAACAAAAAGGCTTTGTAATTTTAGCAGATGTGGTTTCAAATCAACACGGAAGTACTTCCATTTCGCATTACGATTTGATTATTGCGCAAGCAACACCCGAAATTTTAAAAACTTTAGAACCTGATTTAATTATAAGCTTGGGTGGACCAGTTTTATCGAAAGCAATAAAACTTTGGCTAAAAAAGCAAAAACCACCCTTTCATTTTAGAATTCAGCAAGACGATGTTTTGGTTAACACTTATGATAATGTTACTGATTATTTAATTACAAATAATTTTACACCATTAAAATATATTGCTGAACAATATAATTCCGAAAATTCATTTTTAAATAATTGGCAAGAAACAAATACAAAAGCCAAAAAGGTAGTAACTAATTTTACCCAAAATAATCAAACTGTGTTTAATGAATTGGTGGCTGTACAAACTGTTTTGGAGCAATTGCCAAACCAAAGTCAATTGCAAATTGCAAATAGCACTCCCATTCGTTACGTGAGTTATTTAGGTTTGCCAAACAAAAATTTAACAGTTTTTTGTAACAGAGGCACTAGCGGAATTGACGGTTGTACCTCAACTGCATTGGGAGCAGCACTAATCAATAATAAAATTACCACTTTAATTACGGGCGATTTGGCGTTTTTTTACGATAGAAATGCTTTTTGGAATAATTATATTCCAAACAATTTACGCGTAATTTTGCTAAATAATAACGGAGGAGGAATTTTTAATTTAATTGACGGACCAAGCAGTGCACCTGAATTAGATAAATTCTTTTTAACCAAACATACACTAAAAGCAAAAAATTTAGCTGCCGATTTTGGATTAATTTACGAAAATTGCACCTCGCAAAACGAATTGAACCAAGCACTAAATTCGTTTTTTGAACCTTCGGAAACAGCTAAAATATTGGAACTAAGTTTTGATATGAATAAAAGTGCGGAGGTTTATAAGACTTTTAGGAAAATGAAAATTGACCATAGTTAATAGACGATAGACCATAGTTAAATTATCTATGGTCTATCAACTATAAACTATAAACTAAAATAATATGACAAGTAAATATAATTGGACAACTCTAAAGGAGTACAAGGAAATTTTATTTCAATACTACGAAGGTATTGCTAAAATAAGTATTAACCGTCCGCATGTACACAATGCGTTTACCCCACTTACCGTTCAAGAAATGAGCGAAGCCATGGAATTAGCGCGCCAAAATCAAGATGTGCGCGTGGTAATTTTAACTGGAGAAGGCGGAAAAGCTTTTTGCAGTGGTGGCGATCAAAGTGTGCGCGGACATGGAGGTTATGTAGGCGATGATGGAATTCCTCGTTTAAACGTTTTAGATTTACAAATGCAAATTCGTAGAATTCCAAAGCCGGTTATTGCTATGGTAGCAGGTTATGCCATTGGTGGCGGACATGTATTGCATGTAATTTGTGATATTTCAATAGCAGCCGAAAATGCTAAATTTGGTCAAACAGGACCAAAAGTTGGTAGTTTTGATGGTGGATTTGGTGCTGGCTACTTAGCTAGAGTAGTTGGCCAAAAGAAAGCCAGAGAAATTTGGTTTTTATGCGACCAATACAATGCACAAGAAGCCTTGGATATGGGTTTGGTAAATAAAGTGGTGCCTTTAGAATTATTAGAAGACGAAACCATCAAATGGTGTCAGAAAATGATTGAAAAAAGTCCAGTAGCTTTACGTATGATAAAAGCAAGTTTTAATGCTGAATTAGACGGACAAGCTGGTATTCAGGAATTAGCAGGAAACGCTACTTTGCTTTATTACCTTAGCGATGAAGCTAAAGAAGGCAAAAATTCGTTCTTAGAAAAACGCAAACCAGATTTTAGTAAATTCCCTAAGTTTCCATAGTTTTCAAGTTTTCCCGCAGATAACGCAGAATTTCGCAGAGATTTTGTTTCGTTTTTTAAGTAAAATTTGTTCCTAAAAAAATAAAACATTTATTTGCCCCAAATGATTTTAAAACCCAATATTTCTCTTAAACCTTTTAATACTTTTGGTATTGATGCCTCAGCATCTGATTTTATTGAAATTGATTCTGTTGAAACACTTCAATTTGTAATTGATAACTTCAATTTAGCCAATAGAAAAACGCTTGTTATAGGTGGTGGTAGCAATATTTTATTTACCAAAAATTTTGATGGTTTGGTTTTAAAAATGAGCATTAAAGGTATTAAAAAAGTAAATGAAGATAACGAATATGTGTATATAAATGCCATGGCGGGCGAAACCTGGCATGGCTTCGTAATGCATTGTGTAGCAAATAATTATTCGGGAGTTGAAAATCTTTCGTTAATTCCTGGTTGTGTGGGCGCTGCACCTATGCAAAATATTGGTGCTTATGGGGTTGAAATTAAAGATACTTGCTTTGAAGTAGAAGCATACAACATAGAGACCAATGAGGTAAAAATATTTAGCAATGCTGATTGCAAATTTGGCTACCGCGAAAGTATTTTTAAGCATGAAGCCAAAGGAAAATACATCATTTCATCTGTTACATTTAAATTGGCTAAACAAGCCAAAGTAAATGTTTCATATGGCGCTATTCAAGATGTATTGAAGAGTAAAAACATTGAAAATCCTACCATTAAAAATGTAAGCGAAGCAGTAATTGCTATTCGCGAATCGAAATTACCTAACCCAAAAGTATTGGGAAATGCGGGTAGTTTTTTCAAAAATCCTGAAATACCAACCGAAGAATATTTAAGTTTAAAAGAAAAATTTCCAGCAATAGTTGGTTACAAAACCAGCGAAAATAATACCAAACTGGCCGCAGGTTGGTTAATAGAACAATGTGGTTGGAAAGGGAAAGTAGTAGGAAAAACTGGCTCACACAAAGACCAAGCTTTGGTTTTAGTAAATTATGGAAATGCTACTGGAAATGAAATTTGGAAATTGGCCATGCAAATTCAAGAATCGGTTTTCGAAAAATTTGGAGTTACGATTATTCCTGAAGTGAATGTGATTTGAGATTTGTTGGAAATGGAGCCACAGATTTCACGGATTACACAGAAAATTAACCGCAAAGGGCACGAAGATTTACGCAAAGGACTCGGAGTTTTTAGCCACAGATTGAACAGATTACAAAGAAAATTAACCGCAAAGGGCGCAAAGATTTTCGCAAAGAATGATGAGGAAAAAACCAAAGATTTCATAGAAAAAACCGCAGAGAGCGCAAAGTATTTAGCGAAGGACGCAGAGAAAAAAACACAGATTACTTAGAATCAGCCATTGCAGGCGTCCTCGCCTGCAATCAAATTGATGTTGGAGGGAACGCCAACATCGGCAGCAAGGTTTTCCCTTTCATAACTTTGTCAAAGTTTCCAAAAATTCATCCGTGAAATCTGTGAAATCTGTGGCTATTTGTTATTTTGTTTCCCAAAACCTATGCTGTTTGGTTTCGTTAAATATAAAAGTCAAAATATTTTTATCGTCTTCGGTTAGTTCTACGTTTCTGCGTTTATAAACTGCTTCGGCTGTTTTAAAAAATTTATTGATTACAAAAGATTCAAAACCTTGTGCACCACCCCAAGCAAAATCGGGAATGAAGTTACGAGGAAAACCAGCACCAAAAATATTAGCTCCCACTCCTACTACCGTTCCTGTGTTAAACATAGTATTGATGCCACATTTAGCATGGTCGGCCATTATTAAACCACAAAAAGTTAAGCCCGTTTTTTCAAATTTTTGACTTTCGTAACTCCACAATTTTACTTCATCGTAAGTATTTTTTAAGTTAGAGTTGTTGGTATCAGCGCCCATATTAACCCATTCTCCTATTACTGCATTGCCAACAAATCCATCGTGACCTTTATTGCTATATGCAAAAAACACAGCGTTATTTACCTCTCCTCCTACTTTACAATGCGGACCCACAGTAGTTGGACCATAAATTTTAGCATCCATTTTTAAACCTGCATGTTCGCCTAATGAAAACGGGCCACGTATTTTACAACCCTCCATTACTTCAGCATCCTTGGCAATATAAATTGGGCCAGCGGAAGCATTTAAAATACTGCATTCAACAATGGCACCTTGTTCCAAAAATACATTTTCAGGTTTGATAACTTGATTGGTTTGTGAAATGGGTTGAGATTTTCTACCAGCAGTTAACAACATAAAATCTTCTTCAATGGCTTGACCGTTCAGTGAAAAAATATCATAGCTGTGTTTGATATGTATAAAGTTTTCTGCTTTCGATTCAATCAATTCAAATTGAGTAGATATGTTTTTAAAATCAACGGCAAGGGCGCTTTTAAAGGCAAGCATTACTTCATTTTTATATAACGCTTGACCCATTTGAAGGTTCAATATTTCCATGATTAAAACCTCATTCGGACAAATGCTTCCATTGATAAAAACATTTTCGTTTTGCAAAACAATGGGAAATTTGTTTTGCAAATAATCCATAGTTAAATATGAAATAGTTGTTTTCAAATGCTTTTCCCATTTTTCGGCTATGGTTAAAATACCAATTCTTATATTTGAAACAGGCCTAGTAAAAGTTAAAGGCAAAAGGTTTTGTCTGTCTGTTGGGTTATCGAATAATATATAATTCATAAAAAAATTTGTTTTAAAAATAAAACTGCAATAAGCTAAAAATAAAAAAGCCTTCCAAATGGAAGGCTTTAAATATTAAAAAAATATAAATATTATTTTTTTGCGTAACGTTTATTGAACTTGTCGATACGTCCGGCTGTATCAATTAACATATTTTGACCAGTAAAAAACGGATGAGATTTATATGAAATCTCTAATTTAAATAAAGGATATTCAATTCCATCTTCTAATGTAATTGTATCTTTAGTATCTACTGTTGAACCAGTTACAAAAGTATATCCATTACTCATATCTTTAAATGCAACTTTTCTATAACTTTCTGGATGTATTCCTGCTTTCATTTTATTTATTATTTTGGAGTGCAAATGTAATTTATTTTGAAATAAATGCAAATGTTTTATTCAAAAAAAAATATTATGAAAAATACATATAAAATAGGTTTATAAAGTTTAATAATAAATATATTTGCTTTATAAATTTACAAGGTGAAAACAAAAGTATTAAATCATACCGATATAGAGAGTATTATAAAGCGAATGGCTTATCAAATTTATGAAAATAATTTTAATGATAAAAATATAACGCTTGTAGGAATTAGTTCGCGGGGTTTTGAAATAGCAAAATTATTAAAGTTGCAAATTGAAGAAATAAGCAATTTAAAGGTTAATCTTTTTGAATTAACAATTGATAAAGTATCACCAGCTGCAGAGAAAATAAAGATAGTACCTTTATTAGGCAAATTGAAAGGAAGCATAGTAATAGTTGACGATGTATTAAATACAGGAAGAACTTTAATTTATGCTGCACTTCCGTTTTTAAATATTAAAATAGATAAAATTCAAATTGCTGTTTTGGTTGATAGAAACCATAAAAAATTTCCTGTTTTTGCAGATTACAAGGGTATTGAATTAAATACTACTTTTCAGGAACATGTAAGTGTGGAACTAAATAAGAAAAAGCAATTTGAAGTTTATTTGCAATAAAAAAAGCGACTCTAAAATTAGAATCGCTTTTTTAATTTCTTTGCTTAACGAAGTTAAATTATTTAACTTTAGCTTGTAAATTAGTACCTGCTTTGAATTTAACAACCTTTTTTGCAGGAATATTAATTTCTTTACCAGTTTGAGGATTGCGTCCTTTACGAGCAGCACGTTTAGTTACTGAAAAAGTTCCAAAACCTACTAAAATAACTTTGTCATTTTTCTTTAATGCACCTTGAGTTGATAACATAAATGCATCTAAAGAAGCAGCAGCTTGAACTTTAGTAATACCGGCAGCTTTTGCCATTGAATCGATTAAGTCTGATTTGTTCATATTATATTTGTTTTAAATTTTTTACAAAACGAAAATAGCGATACTATTGAAAAAATCAAGGATTGAACCAAAGAAAATAAAAAATAAATTAAATAAATTTACACACATTGTTAACAAAAATAAAAAATTACGCTTTTTTTACTTATTTTATTTGTTTTGTTCAATAAGCTGAGTTGCACTGTTTATAAAGGTTTGAACCGATTGAAGTGGAATGTGAAAAGTATAAAATGCATTGTTGTAAAAAGGTTCTCTAATACTTAAAATATTTTCAATTTTTTTTTGAATTTGCTCCTCATTTAGCCCTAGAAACAGTGGTCTTTGTTTTTTTCCTTTTAAAATTCTGTCTTTTACTATTCCAATATTTGTATTTAAATAAAATGTAATTCCATATTGATTCATTAATTCCATATTATTATAAAAACATGGTGTGCCGCCACCTGTGCTTATTACTACATTACTTAATTTTAATGTTTCAGTTAAACAATTGTATTCTAATTCTCTAAAATATTCTTCCCCTTTATTATTAAATATTTCCGATATAGAACTCTTTTCAAATTGTTCAATTAATTCATCTAAATCTACAAAATGGTATTTTAAAGAAGCTGCAAGTTTCTTACCCCAAGTACTTTTACCTGAACCTGGCATACCTACAATATATATTCTCTCGTTTTTAATAACTTTTTTTCAAGTATGAAGTATAAAATTTAAAGTATATAATCTTATAATTTTTTAATCTTATAATTTTTTAATTACAGAATTCTATTTCATGTAACGAGTTACAATTTCATAATTAGGAAAATTGTACGCACTCCATTTTTTAACTACTACACTTCCTTTCATCAATATTAATCCTGGATTAGAGCGAACCATTGATTTTAATGGAACCCCATCTACAATATAATAATTAAATGGCAATTGGTTTTCGTGGCGATATGTTTCTAATACTTCTGGTGAAGTAGCTGTTAAAGCCCAAAATTCTTTTCCACTTTTTTGCCAATCTTCGCCTAATAAAGCAATTTGTTTTTCTAAACCTTTTCTGCTTTCAGTTACCGATTTTTGAACAAGTATTAACTTGTAACCTTTATTTACAAATAAACTATCGGTATAATTAAATCCGTCATTGTTTGCTAAACTAAAATCGTGAATTGGTGGCTTACAACCTTCTCTTACTACTTTGTCAATTCTATCTACATATTTGTAATTGGTATCGGATGGCAAATGGTTTACATCAAACTCTTCATTCACTCCATTTTTTGCATAAATAAACATCATAACTATTGAATCGGTTGGAGAACCAGGAGGGCAAACCATTTGTTCTTGAATATTATTTCCAATTTTATAAGGTAAAAAATCTTTTAACGGTAAAAACATATAAGTATAAAAAGTAAAAAAACTAACAACCAAAAACGCTACAGAAAGTGCAATGTTTTGCAAGGTTTTTTTCATTAAAGGATTTATATGTTTTTGGCCTATGAATATTATAAAAATAAACACCAAAAGTACAATGTCTTTATAAAATGATTGAACCGGTTTCAGCTTAATTGCATCACCAAAACAACCACAATCGGTAACTTTATTTGTTATAGCCGAATAGCCTGTTAATAGTGTAAAAAACACAATCATTAAAAGTAACAACCATGCGTTTAATTTATTAAAAGCACCCAGCAATAATGCTATTCCACTAATAATTTCGAAAATGCAAATAAACATGGCCATTGCAACTGCATAAGGTATAAAAATAGGCATATGAAATACCTCAAAATATTCTTCTAGCTTATAGCTAAAACCTATGGTATCGTTGGCTTTTATTAAACCCGAAATAATAAATAATATGCCTACGAAAATACGGCTAATTTGTACTAAAATTTTCATGTGTTTTATATTGATTAATTGTTGGATTGTTGGATTGTTAAATTGTTAAATTGTTAAATTGTTTTATTGTTGGATTGTTAAATTGTTAAATTGTTGAATTGTTGGATTGATTAATTGTTAGTTACCAAAAGCTTGAGGCTATCCCGATAGCTATCGGGAGCTAGGAGCTAACTTTATTAAAGCAAAAATAGAATAATTTATCATGTCCATTAAATTACTGTCTATTCCTTCGCTATTAATAGTATTACCTCTATTTTCTAATATTTGTTTCATTCGCTGAATCCGCATTAAAAGCATATCGGTAAATGTAGTAACTAACATATCGCGCCAAACCTCGCCATAATCATGGTTTTTTTCTTCCATCAGTGTTTTAGTTTTTAAAACATACTTATTGTAAAAAGTTTCTAAAGTATTTATTTCTAAATTTAATTCTTTTTGTTCAACCAATTCAAGTTGAATTAAGCCCATAATACAATAATTTATAATACCCATAAATTCAGGTTCAATACCTTCATTTACTTTCATACTTCCATTGTCTTCAATGGTTCGTATTCGGTTTGCTTTAATATAAATTTGATCAATAATACTGCTTATTCGCATGATACGCCAAGAAGTTCCATAGTCAGTATTCTTGTTTAAAAAAATTGTTTTGCATTTAATAATTACAGCATCGTATTGTTCTGAAGTTTTGTTCATTTTGTTTTAAAAAAAACTAATTATGAAAGGTTTTTTATATTGCGCAAAATTAAACCTCATTTTCACATTGCAAACATTTAAATCTAAAAAATATATTAATTGTAAAGGAAAATTGTTGAGCCTTGAAAAACCCACTGTGATGGGGATTTTAAATATTACCAACGATAGTTTTTTTGATGGGGGTAAATACAATTCAGTTAACAACGCACTTTTTCAAACCGAAAAAATGCTAAATGAAGGTGCAACTTTTATTGATATTGGTGCGCAAAGTACTAGGCCAGGTGCTGATATGATTGGCCAAGATGCAGAACTAAAAGTAGCTATTCCAGTTATTGAAAAATTAGTTGAAAAATTTCCTGAAATCATAATTTCTATTGATACTTTCAGGGCAGTGGTTGCCGAACAAGCTATTGGAGCAGGAGCAGCAATTATTAATGATGTATCGGGAGGGCAAGACGACCCACAAATGTTTGAAACGGTAATTAAACTAAAAGTGCCATATATTTTAATGCACAAACAAGGCGATTATAAAACAATGCATCATAATCCTACCTATCAAAATGTGGTTAGCGATGTTATGAATTATTTTATTCCAAAAGTTGAATATTTAAAACTAAATGGAGTGGCAGATATCATTTTAGATTTGGGTTTTGGATTTGGAAAAAACTTGGAACACAATTACGAATTATTAAATAAAATGGATCGATTCAAAATTTTTGAATTGCCTATTTTAGTTGGAGTTTCGCGTAAAAAAATGATTCAAAATGTATTAAATGTAAATGCAGAAAATGCATTGAATGGAACAACAGTAGCTAACACAATTGCCTTGATGAAAGGTGCAAAAATACTACGAGTGCACGATGTAAAAGAAGCGGTAGATGCAGTGAAGATAATTATGAATGTTGGATTGTAATTGTTGTATTGTAAATTGCAATCCGTTAAATATAAACAAATGAATAAATTTAAAACCAATTAATCTAATATAAATGGAAATATTAACCTATAATTTTAGTTGGATAAACATTGTTGATTTCATATTGGTTTTACTAATAGGTTGGCAGCTTTTTGTGCGTGTTAAAGGCAGTTTAGCTTTTAATATCATGATTGGTTTGCTAACGCTTTATGCTTTTTGGTGGGTAGTAAAATATTTTGAAATGCCCTTGCTTGAAACCATTTTAGGTGGCTTTGCAAAATTTGGGGTGGTTGCTGTGCTTATTGTTTTTCAGCAAGAAATTAGGCGCTTTTTATTAATAATTGGAAGGAACTCATTTTTAGGTGAAAATAAAAAATGGTGGAACATTTTTCCTTGGAAATGGAATTTAGATGATCCAGATGAATTAGATTTTGAAACCATTGTAGATGCTTGCCAAATATTGGCAGAAACAAATACTGGAGCTATAATTATTTTTCCTAAAACCAGCGAAATGCGATTTTTAGCAGCAAGTGGCGAAAGCATTGAAGCAAATGTTACCAAACGTTTAATTCTTTCAATTTTTAATAAAAGTAGTCCCCTGCACGATGGAGCAATGATTATAGCTAAAGCAAAAATTAAAGCGGCTAACTGTGTGTTACCCGTAAGTGATAATCCTGATTTGATAAATAAATTCGGTTTGCGTCATTTAGCAGCCATTGGCATTACTGAGCAAACCGATGCCATTTGCCTAGTTATAAGCGAAGAAAGGGGTTTAATTAGTTTTGTAAAAGAAGGTAAAATTACCGAGGCAATTGACCGAGAATTACTAATAGGATTGCTAAATTTAGAGTTTAAAAAGAAAATTTAAAACTAATCTTCTTCCTCTGAATTTTCAATATCTTTCAAAAACTCTTCATCGGTTTTACCTAAGTTATCCATCGATAATTGTGCATCATCTTTTAACTCACTTTTAGGATATTTTTGCAAAAAACTTTCATAGCTTTTTTTTGCATTTTCGTAATCGTTTAAGTTGTTTTCGTAACTAAAAGCAATTGCAAATAATGCTTTTTCGCTAAAGTTAGAATTGGGGTAATTGCTTATTATTTTATTAAGTAACGCAATTCCTTCCTTCGATTTATTAATTACATTAGACTGCTGAGCAGCTTTAAATAAAAACTCAGGTGTTCTTTCATCATCGGGATACCTGTCGGCAAATAAACTATAGTTATTGTACAAATCGGTTATGTTACTAATGCTGTAAGTACTGTCACTATTTTCAAGCTTTGTAATTTGGGCAATCATTTCCTCTTTTGGCGATTTGCAAGCAAACAAAATAGATACAAAGCCTATTACCAATAATTTTTTTTTCACTTCTTTACTCTTTTAATTCACCACAAATTAAATGTTATATCAAAGTAAATAAAAATAAATTCTAAAAATATTTAATTACCAAAACATAATTTAAAAAGTGAATATGTTATTTTTAATGTTTTATTATGTAAATAATTATATTTTAAAAAAATTTATTTTTCTATTTGAAAGCATAGTAATCCGATTATTTTTGCAACACTTTAAAAAAAATAAATGAGAGTAATTCAATTTAGAGAAGCACTTCGCGAAGCAATGAACGAAGAAATGCGCAGAGACAAGGATATATTTTTAATAGGCGAAGAAGTAGCCGAATACAATGGTGCTTATAAAGTAAGCCAAGGCATGTTGGAAGAATTTGGAGAAAAACGAATTATAGATACTCCAATAGCTGAGCTTGGTTTTGCTGGAATTGCCGTTGGTGCTGCCATGAATGGCTTAAGACCTATCGTTGAATTTATGACATTTAATTTTTCATTGGTAGCTATTGATCAAGTTATAAACTCAGCAGCAAAAATGTACCAAATGAGTGGTGGACAATTTAATATGCCAATGGTATTTAGAGGACCAACTGCAAGTGCAGGACAATTAGGCGCACAACACAGCCAAGCTTTTGAAAATTGGTATGCCAACTGCCCTGGATTAAAAGTAGTAGTTCCTTCAAATCCTTATGATGCAAAAGGTTTGCTTAAAACTGCCATTAGAGATAACGACCCTGTTATTTTTATGGAAAGTGAACAAATGTATGGCGATAAAGGCGAAGTGCCAGAGGAAGAATATTTAATTCCAATTGGAAAAGCAGTAATTAAACGCGAAGGAACTGATGTAACTATAGTTTCGTTTGGTAAAATTATAAAAGTGGCTTATGCTGCAGCCGATGAATTGGCAAAAGATGGTATAAATGTAGAAATTATTGATTTACGCACCGTTCGTCCTATTGATTACGATATGGTTATTGAATCGGTAAAGAAAACAAATCGTTTAGTAATTGTTGAAGAAGCTTGGCCATTAGCCAATATTAGTACCGAAATAACTTACATGGTTCAAAAACGTGCATTCGATTATTTAGATGCTCCAATAATTAGAATAAACACAGCAGATACTCCGCTTGGTTACGCTCCTACTTTTGTGGAAGCATTTTTACCAAGTGTAAAACAAGTAATGGATGCTGTAAAAAGTGTGATGTACAAATAGTTTTCAGTCGATAGTTAATTTGTTATTATAAAAAAACCGCTTAATTGAAATTCAGTTAAGCGGTTTTTTTTACAAAGTTGTTTTTTTTAAAACTTTAGCTCCTCCTTCCACCTTTAGCCACCGCTTTTTCCGTCCACGGATCATCGGGCCAAGCGTGTTTTGGATACCTGCGTTTTAGTTCTTTCTTTACTTCAAAATACTTATTGTTCCAAAAACTCCTTAAGTCAGAAGTTACTTGCACGGGTTTAAAACCTGGCGATAGTAAGTGTAATACCAATGGAATTTTACCATTATTAATTGTTGGTGTATCGGCCATTCAAAACACTTCTTGCAAGCTTTTCTATTTTAGTGTTTACTGCTTAAAATATTTTTAGTTTTATATATTTGTATTTTTTAATCTTATGAAAGCCATTATTTTAACGTTGTGCCTATTTATTAGTTTTGAGTTAGTTGCACAGGAGTGTGAGTTCGAAACAACAACTTATGGTGGCATATATACATATACTGCTTATTCCAATAAACCTAAAGTAATTAGTTCTGATAGTTGTTTTTACATCATAAATGTAGGAAGTGCTACTAATTATAATGAACAACATTTGAGAGTAACTAAGTACGATAAATGTAATGTTTTATTAAAAAATATTGATTATAAAATCAGGAAGGATTTAGAAGGATGTGATATCATTATTAAAAAAGAACCATCAAATAAATGGAATATTTGTTTGATTAATGATAAATCTCTCTATGCGATTACGATGTTTGAAATGGACGCAGATTGCAATGTTAAAGAAATATTTCAGACCACAAATCAGTCAGTTTCCATCAATCACTTTATAAGGTCTTATGCTAATCAATATATATTTGTTGGACATAAAAATAGTAAAGCTACTGTTTTTGCTATTGATACACTGGGAAACAAAACGTGGCAAATATTAGATAGTACCAAGGGTTTACCATATAGCTTTTATAACCAAATACAAAAAGGGACTGACAACAAGATATACCTATTAGGTGCTGCTAACAATAAGTTTACAAAATCAGTAATAGATATGAATGGTACTATAACTAATACCCTTTATATAGAAACTGGAACTACACAAATACTGGACTCATTAAACTATGGATTAACATTATCACAAAATGGTCAATACATTTATTCATTTACAGCCATAAACAATTATCAATTACTTAATAAATATGATGATTTGGGTCGTGAATTGAATACCAATTTAACGGTAATGGGAAAAATTACTGAAGTATTCAAATTAAAAGCTACATCAAATGGATTTGCTGCATTCACTAATTCTGAAAATTATTTAATTGATGCCAATTTGCAACCATATTTTAACCAAATTGCTGTTTTTGATAAGAATTCACCGGGTAATTCAGGTTCATCATATACCAATTATCAATCAGACCTATTGCTTGAGAACGATTCCTTTATTGTTTCTTTGGGTAGCTGGGTGGGTGGCGTACGTTTAGGACCATTTACAACAAGCATGTTAACATTTTATAAAGCAAAAATCGCTTCTAATTTATATAAGCCTAAAATAGTAGCGTCCGATTCGGTAGACTTAGGGAATTCATTTTTATATTTAAAAGTACAAGAAGTATCTCCAGTTTATGTTTCATGGTGGAGTATGGATAATAACCAAGTAGCTTGGTTGAGAAGTAAGTATTTAACTTTTAAGAATAATAAAGCAACCTTTGATACAACAAAAACTCTGTTAGAATTTTTCTGGTATTTAGCGTCTGGTAATTCAACTACAACTACAATTTGCGCAAGGAATTATTTTAAAGCGCAATGGAGCGTAGATGTATGTCAGCCATTTACTTTTTATAAATACCCAGTTTCAATAACAAATACTAATGCTGCTGAATCAATAAAAATATATCCAAACCCTACTAAAGAGTTTATAGAGGTAAATTGTGGGCATTTGAACAATGTTACATTTAAATTATACAATTTGTTTGGTCAGGAAATGGAATGGACAGATGAAACAGTATTGAACAATAGTAGTAGGCGTTTACGCTTGAGCCAAATACCCAAAGGCATTTACATATTAAAAATAAACTCCAATGAAGGTGAGTTTAGCCAAAAGATTTTAGTTGAGGAATAAAATTAGGAATTGTACCACTGAGATTATATCCCTAAAATTATTGAGGTTAGTTAATGACTAGCAAGTAAAATAGCGTATTTTTTTTAGATTATCACCTCTTCACTCCACCTTTAGCTACTGCTTTTTCCGTCCAAGGGTCATCGGGCCAAGCGTGTTTTGGATACCTGCGTTTTAGTTCTTTTTTTACTTCAAAATACGTATTGTTCCAAAAACTCCTTAAGTCAGACGTTACTTGCACAGGTTTAAATCCTGGGGATAACAAGTGCAATACCAAAGGAATTTTACCATGATTAATGGTTGGAGTATCAGCCATTCCAAAAACTTCTTGTAGCCGAACCGATAAGATAGGAGTTTCGCCATTTGCCAAATATTCAATGCCAATATTGGATCCACTAGGCACATTTATTTTTGCAGGAGCTAACGCGTTTAAAGTTTGCTGTTGTTCCCAACTTAAATATTGAAGCAAGGCTTCACTCAAATTTATTTTCTTTAAATCATCAGGTCGTTTTACTTTGGGTAAGTAAAACCCTAACCAATCCATGTTATTTAGTAATAACTCATCGGTACTTACATCCGGCCAATCTTTGAATTGATTCCATTTGCAAACACTCAAAATTCTGTTTTGTAATTGGGTAAATGCTTCATCAAAATTCAATAATGCTTCGCCTTCATTTTTTATTGCTGTGCAAATAGCTGCTACCAAATTTTCCTCGCTTGGCGCTGCCAATGGTTTTGATTGCAACACAATGCTGCCAATTCTTAAATCTTTAGTAGCAATTAAACCACCTTTTCGGGTATCCCAAGTAATTACTTCACGCTCTTTTACCAATGGTAATAAATCTTTTGGATTCAGTGGTGATGCCAGAAAAATTTTACCTAAACCATCTCGGGTATCAATATGCGCCACGGCAAGCCAAGGTTCATTGGCTAAGTTATCTCTATGCCCAATAGCAGCTATTTTTCCATTGGCTAATTGAAATTGTGCATTATTTCCTGGCCTTGCAAAAGCTATGCGTTCCGGATAAGTATAAGCCAATAACAAACCGGTTTCATGGTCATCTACTGGACTATTTTCAACTTCTTGGTTCAGCATTTTTCGATACGATTCTGCTACCTTTTCTATTCTTCCAAATCTATTGCCAGCGCTATTATTTTGGCGGCTTCGCCTCAATGCTTCAATGCGTAAATTAATATCTATTCCGCTGTCTTTTGGCAACGGATCTCGTTCTTCTAAAATGGCGGCTATGTCGGTTGCTAACGCAATGGCATTGTCTTGTTTTGCCTTTAAAAGCATGTGAGCAATCCGGGGGTGACAAGGCAGCTGATGAATTTCTTTTCCATGTTCAGTTATGCGTTTGTTGGAGTCCAAAGCATTCAAATTGGTAAGTACATCTACCGCTTGCATCACCGCAGCTTTTGGAGGCGGACTTAACCAAGTCAATTGGTTTAAATTACTAATTCCCCATTTAGCCATGTCTAATACCAAAGCAGCTAAATCAGCTTCCATAATTTCAGGAATTCTGTGCTCAATTAATCTTTCTTGATTGGCTTTGGTCCACATTCTATAACAAACTCCAGCACTTAACCTTCCTGCACGTCCAGCTCGTTGATCGGCAGAATCTTTAGTAATTTGAACCGTTTCTAATCGTGATAATCCCGACTTAGGATCGAACTTAGAAACACGCGCAAAGCCTGAATCGATTACAATTTTCACCCCTTCAATGGTTAAACTGGTTTCAGCAATGGAAGTGGCTAAAACTACTTTTCGTTTACCATTTTTGTTAGGCATTATGGCTGCAAATTGTTCCCGTTGTGGCAATTGTCCGTATAGCGGATGAATGGCAAAGTCCAACAATTTACCTTTCAATAACTCAACACATTTTCTAATTTCACCTTCGCCAGGTAAAAATACCAATACATCACCTTCGTTTTCATTCACAGCTTTTACAATCACTTGTGAAGTAGTTTCGGGTAATAAAAAAGCATCTCCTTCGCCTACATATTTAACTTCAACCGGATATTGTTTTCCTTCACTCACCGCCACAGGGCAGTTTAATAAGGCAGTTAATTGTGGCATGTTCAGCGTAGCCGACATTACCATCATGCGTAAATCAGGTCTTAAAACTTGTTGTGCTTCTCGGCATAAAGCCATGGCCACATCGGCAAATAAACTGCGTTCATGAAACTCGTCAAAAATTACCAAGCCCACATTTTCCAAAGCATTATCGGTATGTAACATGCGGGTTAAAAT
>JBAXCN010000038.1:0-28974 GCA_037141455.1 Bacteroidota bacterium | reverse complement strand
TATTTAAAATGAGTAGAGAGTCTCCAGACTCGTTATGTTAGCCCGTGTCAGAGACACTACATTTCATTTTTAATCCGAAGAGCGCTTCACTAACTCTTCGGGCAGTATTACTTTTCAAACTCTAATGATATTAGAGGCATCATTATCTCTTCAGATAGAATTAAAGATACCAACTATGGCTTAAATAGTATAATAAACGCAATTGTGTTTGTAATAATTGAATAAGTATTTCAAATCAACTTGTTTTTAAATTGTTTTTAACGACATTTGCGCTGCATTTTAAAATTTAAATGAATAACATAGCCGAGTTAAAACCTTTATTATTAGCAACTACTAAACCTAAAATTGTAATTACTACACACCATAAACCCGATGCTGATGCACTTGGATCGAGTTTAGGGCTCTACAATTTTTTTTTACAATTAAATATTACTGCTCAGGTTGTTACTCCAACTGATTACGGAAATTTTTTAATGTGGATGCCGGGCGAAGCCACAGTGATTAATTTTGAAGAGGAAACCGAATTAGCCAAGCAATATGTATCGGATGCTGATTTTATTTTTTGTTTGGATTTTAATGCACTTAAAAGAATTAATTTATTAGGTGAGTTTGTGCAGCAAAGCAATGCTAAAAAGGTAATGATTGACCACCACCTTCAACCCGAAAATTTTGATGACTACAGGTTGTGGACTACCAAAGCAAGTAGTACATGCGAGTTAATTTTTTGGTTTATAAATACTTTACAGTTCGATCATTTAATTAATAAAGAAATTGCATCGTGTTTATATGCAGGAATAATGACCGATACTGCCTCGTTTAAACATGGGAGCACCACACCAAATACCCACAGAGTTGCTGCGGAATTATTAGAAAAAGGAGCTGAAAGCAACACTATTTTTGAGCACATTTACGATAATTTTTCAGAAGAACGTACCCGCTTTATTGGTTATTGCTTAAGCGAAAAATTACAAATTTTAAAAGAATACAATACCGCGTTAATTTGTGTAAACGCTACCGAATTGGCAAATTACAATACTTTAGTTGGCGACTCAGAAGGGTTGGTAAATTATGGCCTATCAATAAAAGGAATTAAATTTTCGGTATTGGTGGTTGATAGAACAGTTTCACGAAAAATGAGTTTCCGTTCCAAAGGTAATTTTCCTGCAAATGAGTTTGCACGAAAGTTTTTTAATGGTGGTGGTCATTTTAACGCAGCAGGAGGCGAAAGCCACGAAACAATTGAAGACGTTGAGTTAAAGTTTAAAAACGCTTTACCCGAATATGCTTCATTTTTAAATTAATTAATTAAAAAAAAAATAAATAAAAACTATATGAAAAGAATAATAACAATAGCAGCTACTATAGCCATATTTGTAGCAAGTTGCGGAAAAAAAATGCAAACTACAGAAAGTGGTTTAACTTACAGAATTATTGAAAGTTCTGACACTTCAAGATTAATAACAAAAGGTGATTTAATGATGATTCAAATGGTTGGATTAGGTCAACTTGCTGATTCGTTAGGTGGAAAAGATACTACTATGTTTGATTCTTACAAATCGGGAAAAGCATTTTATATTCCTGCAGATGAATCTACTTTAAAAGATGTATTTATGATGTTGCATAAAGGTGATAGTGCCGAATTTACTGTAAATACTGACACTTTGTTTATGAAATCGTTTGGTAGATTGACTCCCGGTTTTTTAAAGAAAAATAGTAACATGCATTTTTATGTTAAAGTGGAAAATATTTATAACCAAAACGAATTAGAGGCGATGAGATTTGAAGAAAGAAATAAAATGTTGTTAAAAGACTCAATGGAAATGGAAAATTATTTATCTAGTTTAACAAATGTTAAAACTACTGCTTCGGGTTTAAGATATGTAATAACTAAGGCAAGCAAAGGAGCAACACCAAAAGCTGGGCAAGAAGTTGAAATGCTTTACAAAGGAATGTTATTAAATGGAACCACTTTTGATGAAAACCAAGATGCTAAAAATCCATTTAAGTTTGTAATTGGAATGCGCAACGTAATATTAGGTTGGGATGAAGGCGTAATGTTATTGCATGAAGGCGAGGAAGCCAAGTTAATTGTTCCTTTTCGTTTGGCTTATGGCGAACAAGGTGCTGGGCCAATTCCACCAGTTTCATCATTAATTTTTGATGTTAAATTGTTAAAAATAAATAATTCGCCAAAAACACCAATTGTTAAATAAAAATAATATGAAAAAAATTGTTTCAATATTAATTCTATGTTTTTTAATTGTATGTAACGGTTTTGCTCAAAAAGGGAAAACAGTTACTACTAAAACAAAAGATAAAATTAAAACAACTAGCACTTTTACTACTTTAAGTAAAGGTGTTAGTTATAAAATAGTTTCTACCAAACTCAATAACGAAAAAATTAAACCGGGCGATTTATTGTCGGTTAATTTATTTGGAATAGGCAAAACAACCAAAGGAAAAGATACTGTAATGTTTAATACTTACGGTAATGGAAAGCCATTTTATATTCCAGTTACAGAACCTACTTTTAACGAAGTTTTTTTAAAGTTGAATAAAAACGACAGTGCTTTATTACACATTAATGTAGATTCACTTTTTACAAATAGTTTTGGAAAACCTTCACCCGATTTTTTAGCTAAAAATAGCATCATTAAATTTAATTTAAAAGTAGAAGATGTATTTGATGAAAAAGAAGTTGAAGAATTAAGAGAAACAGAACGAGCTAAAATTGTTGCAAAAGATTCTGTTGAATTAAATGCTTATTTAAGAAAATTAACCAATGTAAAAACCACATCATCGGGTTTAAAATATATAGTAGCAAAAAGTACTACAGGAGTTATACCCAATAAAGGCGATCAAGTTCAAATGTTGTATTCGGGCTTTTTACTTGATGGAACAAAATTTGATGAAAACTTAAATACTGAAAATCCTTTTGCCTTTACATTAGGAGTTGGCCAAGTTATTGCAGGTTGGGACGAAGGTGTATTAATGATGCACGAAGGAGAAGAATACAAGTTTATTATACCTTCTTATTTGGGTTATGGCGAGCAAGGAACAGGCCCTATTCCTCCTAATGCTACTTTGGTTTTTGATGTAAAACTTTTAAAAGTTAAACCAGCAAACAAATAATGAAACAGTTACTTTTAATTTTATTTACTTTAATAATGTCGCTTTGTGGCTTTGCGCAAACTTGGATTAAAACCGATAATGCTACTGTTTTTAAATTTTTAAGTAAAAATGAAAAAGGAAGAAAAATAGTTCCTGAAATGGTTCTATTAGCCGATTTATATGGTATTGGTAAAAAAGCAAGCGATAAACAAGATACTGTTATATATAATAGTGTAAGCAGCGATAAACCTTTTTATATTCCAACAGAACAACCAGGTTTACAAAATGTGTTTTATCAACTAAATGAAGGAGACAGCATCGTAATTAAAGTAATTGCCGACACTTTTTTTAATAAAACATTTAGTTCGCCATTGCCAAGTTATATTGACAGTGGCAGTATAGTTACTTTGTATTTTCATATTCAAGAAGCGTTAACGAAAAACGAAATAGAACAAAAAGCTGCAACTCAAAACAAAGCTTTGGTAAAAGCCGATTCGTTATTAGTTACAAGTTATTGTATAAAAAATAAAGGGTTTAAAAAACTAGCTACTGGGTTAAGAATTAAAAAATTAATTTCCATAGATACAGCTATACAAGCCAAAAAAGGAGATATGCTTTCTGTTTTTTATAAAGGCTGGATAATAAATGGCGATATTTTTGATGAAAATTTAAGAAATGAACCATTTAAATTTGTAATAGGAATGAAACAAGTAATTCCTGGTTGGGAACAAGCATTAAGTAAAATGAAAAAAGGCGAAAAATGTAGAATTGTAATACCTTGGTATTTGGCTTATGGTTCCTATGGCAATGGTCCAATTCCTCCTTTTACAAGTATTGTTTTCGATGTTCAAATTTTTGATATTAAGTAACTCAAGCATTTTATGAAAAAATCATTTTGTATCATTTCTTTAATTTTAATATTTGTTAATATTCTAGCTCAGAATAATAAGTTAAAAAGTATTAATAAAACTAAAGTAAAGAAAACCAATGTAAATATTAATAAAACTAAAAAAATGGAATTAAATGAAATTATTACTGCCAGTGGATTAAAAGTAAATATAACTTTTAAAGGAAATGGTAAAAAAGTAGAAAAAGGAAATAAAGTTTCAGCTCATTATATTGGTACTTTGGCCGATGGTACTTTTTTCGATAGTTCATCAAGAGAAAATAATGCTCCTATTAGTTTTAAAGTTGGAATGGGTCAAGTAATTCCTGGTTGGGACGAAGCTTTTCAATTATTAAACGTTGGCGATAAAGCACTATTAACTATTCCACCTAATTTAGCTTACGGTTCAAATGGAGCAGGAGGAGTTATTCCACCTAATGCTACTTTAAAATTTGAGGTAGAAGTAATGGATGCCATTGAAAGTCCAAAACCAAAACCTGCGGTTCCTTTCGATGTAAAAGATTTAGATACAGTTAGAATGCAAAGTGGATTACGTTTTATAAAAATAGAATCGGGGAATGGAGTAAAAGCGCAACAAGGAAAATATGTTTCTGTTCATTACACTGGTTATTTATTAGATGGTAAAAAATTTGATTCGTCAGTTGAAAGAGGTGAACCACTTGAATTTCAGCTAGGAAGAGGAATGGTTATAAAAGGATGGGAAGAAGGAATAGAATTAATGCATGTAGGTGATAAAATGCGTTTTATTATACCAAGCGAATTGGCTTATGGCGAAACAGGTGCTCCCGGAGCTATTCCACCAAATGCTACTCTAATTTTCGATTGTGAATTAGTTGATGTTCAATAAAATAGAATTTAATTAAAGGCTGTCTCAAAAAGGCAGTCTTTTTTTTGTTATATTGAGTAATTAACGAAAACTACAGGTAGAAATGTTTTGAAAACGTTAACATCTACATTTCAATTACGCTCGAATTGATAATCCTTTTAAGTATTAGAGAGTACTTCTTTTTTTAATTGAATTTAATTTTAATGTTTTAAAAATTTGAACATCAAACTTTCTACTTCATTTGAATTGATAAACATGTAACAACTTCAAATCTGTTTTACATAATAATTGTGTAACAAACCCGTAACTTATACATAACATTTAGTTAACATAGGGTATATACTATTTAAGTTCCTTTGTGACATTTATAAACCCTAATTTAAATGAAATTTATATACAACGTATTTCTAATCAGTTTACTTTTACTATCCACAAGCAACTTTACATTTGCTCAAACAGGAAAAATTTCCGGAAAGGTATACGATAGCAAAACAAGCGAAACTTTAATTGGAGTAAAAGTAGTAATTGAAGGTACAACTACTGCAGCAACCACCGATTACGAAGGAAAATTTACCATTTCAAATGTATTACCTGGAACATATAATTTAGTAGTTTCATATATTTCGTACAGTAAAAAAATTGTTTCAGATGTGGAAGTTAAAAAAGGGGAAGTTACCTCTGTTTCTATATCTATGGTTGAGGCAACTAAAACTTTAGGAGACATTGTAATTAGATCAGAAATTAAGAAAGAAAGCGCCAATGCTTTATTAATACAGCAAAAAAATGCAACTACTATATCAGATGGCCTTTCAATTGAAACTATAAGAAAAACACCAGATAGAAATACGAGTGATGTATTGAAACGTGTAAGCGGAGCAACCATTCAAGATAATAAATATGCAATTATTAGGGGTTTGCCTGATAGATACAATGCAGCATTTGTCAATGGTTCGCCTTTACCTAGTTCGGAACCGGATAGAAAAGCGTTTGCATTTGATATTTTTCCCGCTAATTTGTTAGATAATATAGTAATTGTAAAATCGGCTACTCCTGATTTAAGTGGTGAGTTTGCAGGTGGATTAATTTTAATTAAAACCAAAGATATCCCTGATCAAAATTTTTATAATTTATCATTTGGAACAAGTATTAATACGCTAACAACTTTTAATAAATTTAATACCAATGTAAATGGTTCAAATGATTTTTTAGGAATAGATGATGGAAGCAGAAAATTACCAGGAAGTTTCCCTGATAACAAAACCATGAAAAGTTTGGAAAACTCATTAAATACACCTGATGATTTAAAAAAATTAGTTGCAGTAGCAAAACCATTTAACAATAACTTTAAAATAAACGAAAATGCTTCGATGCGTCCTGCATACAGTATTCAATTTAGCATGGGTCATTTAAAGAAATTAAAAACTTCGGAATTAGGAAGTGTATTCTCCTTGTCGATGCAAAACACACCAACTACTCAACAAATTACTAGAAAAGATTATGATGCTACAAATAATACCGAATTTAATTATTTAGATGAGCAAAATACCATCAATACATTGAATGGTTTTTTATGGAACATAAGTTTAAAAAACAAAAACAATAAGATAAGTTTTAAAAACTTACTTAATATTAACAGCAACGATCAAACCACAATAAGATCAGGACAAGATTTGGCCTTAGGTTTCGATAGGAAGTTTTATTTTATGATGTACACTCAAAATGTACTAAATAGCCATCAAATAGGTGGAGAACATTTTGTAAAAAAATATAAATCAAAAATAAATTGGACTATGGGATACAGTGGTTTAAACAGAGAAACACCAGATTTTAGAAGAGTAAGGTATCAAAAAATTACAGGTGATGAAACTTCAATTTATCAAGTTCCATTACAGTCTAATGCACAAGCTGATGTAGCAGGAAGATTTTTCTCTACTCAAAACGATAAAGTTTATAATGCTGGTGTAGATATTTCAAGACCATTGAATATTAAAAAATTCAAAAATGAAATAAAATTCGGTGGTTATGCCCAATACAGAGACAGGGTATTTAACGCTCGTCAATTAGGTTATGCATATTCACCTAGCAAAACACTGAATTTGGATATTTTACCAATTGATCAAATATTCGCTAATGAAAACATAAGTTCTGATGGATATATTATGAAAGAACTAACTAGTGCATCTGATGCCTATACAGCTTCTAGTAATTTGTATGCAGGTTATCTAAGATTTGATAGCAAAATAACAAATAAATTAAAAGCGGTTTGGGGAGCAAGATTGGAATCTTACAATCAAAAAATCAATACTGTAAAAGTTGGATCTGATAATCCATTTGTAATTGATACTACTGTAATTGATATTTTACCCTCAATAAATTTGATTTATACATTAACAACAAAATCAAACTTAAGAGCATCGTATTCACAAACAGTTTCTCGTCCAGAGTTCAGAGAATTAGCGGCATTTTCTTTCTATGATTTTAACGATAACATGCTAGTACAAGGTAAAGCTGATTTAAAAAGAACTAAAATAAATAACTATGATTTAAGGTATGAATTTTACCCAACACCAGCACAAATAGTATCTAGTTCAGTTTTCTATAAAACGTTTGAAAATCCTATTGAAAAATCCTTGTTCTCGGTTGGCCCAAATTCAATGGAATACTCAAATGTTCCAACTGCTTTTTGCTATGGTGTTGAGTTAGACTATAAACTAAATTTTGGACAATTGTTTCAAGTTAAAAACCAATTTTTGGAAGGATTAAACTTTATTGGAAATTTGGCTTACATTAAATCAGAAGTTGATGTTTCAAAAGTAGTGGCAACACCCGAAAAAGTAAGACCATTACAAGGGCAATCGCCTTACATAATAAATGCTAGTTTGCAATATACCAATACCAAAAAAGAGTACGGAGTTTCATTGTCGTTTAATAGAATTGGAGAAAGAATTGTAAATGTTGGATATAAGGATTATGCAAGTTATTGGGAAAATCCAAGATCGGTTATTGATTTACAAATAAATAAAACATTTTACAAAAAATTAGATGTAAGGTTTGGTATCAGAGATTTACTAGCCCAAAATATTGTTTTTTATCAAAATAGTCCTAAAGATGATAATGTTGGTTTATCATCAAACGACAATGAAATTTGGAATTTTAAAGTTGGCTCTTCTTATTCAATCAATTTAAGTTATAAGTTTTAAAAAAAAGTAATTAAACTCATTTTTGGAATAGGCATTTGAATTTACTTCAAATGCCTATTTTTATTAGTACCTATTGGTTTTTTAATTATTTTTCAATCTACTTCTGTTTACTTTAAGTTAACATTAAATTTAACATTTGGTAACACACTTTAAGTTTCTTTGTAGCATCTTATAACTAATAAAAAAGATCATGAAAAAAATCACAATCACTGTTTTAGTGCTTATGTTATCAATGTTAACATTTGCTCAAAACAATTTTTTTACACCTACTACTTATAGGGGTGCAATTGACTCGGATACCACTAAAGATTGGACAAAAGGTTGGACAAACTGGGATCCAGCAAACACAGCATATCCAGCAACAACAGTTACAGTAAATGCTGGAGACATTACAACTAACACCACATGGACAAAAAACAACGTTTATTTATTAAACGATGGATACGTTTATGTTACTAACAACGCTACTTTAACCATAGAAGCAGGAACTGTAATTAGAGGAACTGGAAAAGGCACTTTAATTATTTGTAGAGGAGCTAAATTAATTGCACGTGGTACTTTGGCTGAGCCAATTGTATTTACTTCAAACAATGGTTCTGGACTTAGAGCTCCTGGAAATTGGGGTGGTTTAGTATTTACTGGTAAAGGAATTCATAACTTACCACAAGGTGATACTGCTGCTGCAGAAGGAGGAATAGCAAAACCTGTTACTGGCAGTGGTTTAATTGATGGCCGTCATGGAGGTAATGATGATGATGATAGTTCAGGGGTATTAACTTATGTGCGTGTTGAGTATGCTGGTATTCCTTTATCTACAGCATCTAACTCTGAAATTAATGGTATTACTTTTTATTCTGTAGGAAGAAAAACTTTGGTTGAAAATGTACAAGTTTCTTTTTCTGGCGATGATTCATACGAGTGGTTTGGTGGTGCAGTTAATTGCAAACGTTTAATAGCTTATGCTGGTATTGATGATGATTTTGATACTGACAATGGATACAAAGGATTGGTTCAATTTGCTTTAGGTGTTCGTATTGCACAAAATGCTGATCAAAGTGGATCTAACGGTTTTGAAAGCGATAATGATGCAAATGGCACAACCAACTCTCCTAGAACTTCAGCTGTTTTTTCAAATGTAACTATGGTTGGTCCTTATTTTACAGGTCAAAGTGTTGCTCCAAATAGTAATTTCCAACGTGCAGCTCATATTCGTAGAAATTCAGCGTTAACTATTGTTAATTCTATTTTCCAAGGCTATCCAACTGCAGGTTTATTAATTGATTCAAGAAGAACTAATGCAGGTTTCCAAACTGGAGCAGCTATTTTTAAAAATAATATAATTGCAGGTATACCATCAGGTTGGGCTGGTAGATTAGCTTCTACATCAGATACATTATCTTTAACCACAAGTGCACAAGTTGCTGCTTGGGTAGTTGCAAATGGCACAGATACTTTTAATATTTCAAACGAAACTAACTTAGTTAGACCATTTTTGTATACAAATCCTAATTACGCTCCTGCAAGCAATTCAGTTGCTAAAATGGGTTCAAACTTTAATACAGGTAAAACTCCTTACGATGCTAAGCCAGTTGTAGATTTTTCAAATACTAACTCATTACTAACTTATACTTTCACTAGTATAGTAAACAACAAAGGATTTGCTTCAACGTATTCATGGGATTTTGGTGTATCTAGTTCTACTAGTGATACTTCATCTGCTATTAATCCAGTGTTTACTTTTCCTGGAAATGGAACATATAACGTTACTTTGAAAGTGGTTAACTCATTCGATTCAACTACTTTTTCGAAAAACATCACAGTAAATGTTAATTTAAAGCCAAGTGCTGATTTTACTTTTGCACAATCAAATGCAGCAGCAAGAGATTTTATTTTTAACAATATTACTAATACTAAAGGATTTGCTACTTCATACTCATGGGATTTTGGTGTTGCTTCGACAACAACTGATACTTCAACTATGGCAAGTCCATCGTTTACTTTTCCTGCAAATGGTTTTTATACTGTTTCATTAAAAGCAAAAAATCAATATGATAGTATTGTTGTAAACAAAATTGTTGGTGTTACAATTACAGTTCCTCAAAACAACTTTTTTGAGTATACTAACTACAGAGGTGCTTTGAGCCCTGATACTTTAAAAGATTGGACAAAAGGTTGGTCTAATTTTGATCCAGCAAATACTGTTTATCCAGCAACAACTGTTACTATCAATGCAGGTGATATTACTTCAAACACAACATGGACCAAAAACAACGTTTATTTATTAAACGATGGTTATGTATATGTAACAAACAATGCTACTTTAACAATTGAAGCAGGAACAGTGATTAGAGGAACTGGTAAGGGTACTTTAATTATATCTCGTGGTGCAAAATTAAATGCTCGTGGAACTTTGGCTGAGCCAATTGTATTTACTTCAAACAATGGTGCTGGTTTAAGAGCTCCTGGAAATTGGGGTGGTTTAGTATTTACTGGAAAAGCTGTTCATAATTTACCACAAGGTGACACTGCTGCTGCCGAAGGTGGAATAGCTAAACCTGTTGTAGGTGGTGGCTTAATTGATGGTCGTCATGGTGGTACTGATGATGATGATAGCTCAGGTGTTTTAACTTATGTTCGTGTTGAGTTTGCTGGTATTCCTTTATCTACTGCTTCTAACTCTGAAATCAATGGTATTACTTTTTATTCAGTAGGTAGAAAAACATTAGTTGATAATGTACAAGTTTCTTTTTCTGGAGATGATTCATACGAATGGTTTGGTGGCACTGTTAATGCAAAACATTTAATAGCATTTGCAGGTATTGATGATGATTTTGATACTGATAACGGATTCAGAGGTCAAATTCAATTTGCAATTGGTGCACGTATTCCACAAAATGCTGATCAAAGTGGTTCTAATGGTTTTGAAAGTGATAATGATGCAAGTGGTTCTACAAATTCTCCAAGAACAGCTGCCATTTTCTCAAATGTAACTATTGTTGGTCCTTATTATAATGGTCAAACAGTTACTCCAAATGCTAATTTTGGTCGTGCTGCACATATTCGTAGAAACTCAGCTTTAACTATTGTAAACTCTATATTAACAGGTTTCCCAATAGCAGGTTTAATAATTGATTCACGTAGAACAAATGCAGCATTTCAAAATGGAACGGCTGTTTTTAAAAATAATGTAATTGGAGGTATTCCTTCAGGATGGGCAGGAAGATTAGCTTCTACTTCTGATACATTGGCTATTACATCTAGCTCTCAAGTAGCTGCTTGGGTGGTAACAAATGCAACTGATACTTTTAATACTTCAAACGAAGTAAATTTAGTTAGACCATTTATGTATTCAAATCCTAATTATGCACCTGCGAGTAATTCAGTTGCAGTTGGGGGTTCAAATTTTACAACAGGAAAAACACCTTTCAATTCAACACCAATTGTTGATTATACATTTGCTCCAAGTGTACCTAACTCTAAAACATTTAACTTTGTTAATAATACCAATACTAGAGGTATTGCAACAACTTATAGCTGGGATTTTGGAGGATTAGGAACTTCAACTCAAGAAAATCCTTCGTTTACTTTTGCTACTAACGGAAGTTATATTGTAAAATTAACTGCAAAAAATGCTTTCGATTCATCATTTACTAATAAAACTGTTGTTGTAAACGTTTCTGATAAACCAGCTGCAAACTTTACTTTTGTTCAAGGAACTGCTGCAGGGTCGCGTGAATTCACGTTCACAAACACAACTGACGAAAAAGGATCAGCTACTACTTATTCTTGGGACTTTGGTGTTTCAACTTCAACAACTGACACTTCATCGGCTAAAAACCCAGTTTATACTTATACAGCTAATGGAACTTATACAGTTCGTTTAATAGCAAGTAATGAATTTTTAGCAGATACAATTACTAAAACTGTTACTGTGCAAGCAGTAAGTGTTATTGATGCAGCAAGTACCTTAAATAAAGTAAATGTTTTCCCTAACCCAGCTAACGATAATGTAACTGTTTCATTTAATTTAGTAAATGCTAATTTAGTTAAAATTGAGTTAATCGATTTAACTGGTAAAACTATTAGAGTTACTGATTCAATGAAATTAAATTCAGGATTAAATGAAATTTCATTAAATGTAGCAGATGTTAAACAAGGTGTTTATTTTGTTAAACTAAGTACAGAGGAAGTAACTAAAACAACAAGATTAGTTATTGTAAAATAATTAAATTAATAAGCGACCAATTTCGCTATTAAAATAACATAAAGTAAAAAAAGCATCTCAATTTGAGATGCTTTTTTTTTGGTTTTATGTCAAAATCAACATCCATAATTTTGAAATATTTTGAAAAATAATCAAAAGCCTATCATTTATCAGCTATTTATTTTTAGGGTATTAGTCTTACATTTGCTTTAATAATTTTACGAAAAATTTTTAAAATGGATTTATTTGAAAAACTAAAAAGTAGACCAGGTCCGCTTGGAATGCACGGTGATGACAGTTACGGATATTATATGTTTCCTAAATTAGAGGGTGAAATAGGGCCTAGAATGCTATTTAGAGGAAAAGAAAAACTAAACTGGAGTTTAAATAATTATTTAGGTTTGGCTAACCATCCTGAAGTTAGAAAAATTGATTCAGAAGCTAGTTCAGAATATGGTTTTGCTTACCCAATGGGAGCAAGAATGATGAGTGGGAATACTACTTTTCATGAACAACTAGAACAAGAATTAGCAGCTTTTGTAGGAAAACCCGATGCCATTTTATTGAATTTTGGTTATCAAGGCATGGTTTCTGCTATAGATTGCTTGGTTGATAGGCATGATGTAATAGTTTACGATGCCGAAAGCCACGCTTGTATATTAGACGGTGTTCGTTTGCACATGGGAAAACGTTTTGTATTTACACATAATAACATGGAAAGCCTAGAAACTCAGTTAAAGCGAGCAGAAAGAATGATTGCTGAAACAGGTGGTTCAATTTTAGTAATTACTGAAGGTGTTTTTGGTATGACGGGAGCACAAGGAAATATTAAAGCCATTGCCGAGCTAAAGAAAAAATATTCTTTCCGCTTATTTGTAGATGATGCTCATGGTTTTGGTACTATGGGAAAAAAGGGTGCCGGAGTAGGTGAGGAACAAAACGTGATGGACGACATTGATGTTTACTTTGGAACATTTGCAAAAAGTATGGCAACAATTGGAGGTTTTATTGCTGGTGAAAAAGTAGTAGTAAAACATTTACGATATAATATGCGTTCGCAAATATTTGCTAAAAGTTTGCCAATGCCAATAGTAATTGGCGCTTTAAAGAGGCTTTCGTTATTACGCGATTTCCCAGAAAATAAAGCAAAACTTTGGAATATTGTTCATGCTTTACAAAGCGGACTTAAAGCAAAAGGATTTAATATTGGGGTAACCACAACTCCGGTAACACCTGTTGTTTTAAACGGAACAATTCCAGAAGCTACAGCCATAACACATGAGTTAAGAGAAGTATACAATATTTTTTGTTCAATTGTAGTTTATCCAGTTGTTCCAAAAGGTATGATTATATTAAGATTAATTCCAACCGCTGTTCATACATTAGCCGATGTGGATGAAACTATAGCAGCTTTTTCAATAATAAAAGAAAAATTGGATGCTGGCGTTTATAAAGAATCTGAATTTGTTTCAATGGGTGAATTAGCTAAAGCGTAAGCCAAACTATTTATTTTTTAGAAAAAATTTAGGTATGGTTTTTGTATTTTTGAATATTAAATAAAAATAAAATGAAAAAAATTAGTATAGTTCTAAGTGTCGCAATAATAATTTTAGGTCTTTATGCTTTTAAACCTAAAAATGATGAAGTTAAATGGATGAATTTTAATGAAGGTTATGCATTGGCTAAAAAGAAAAATAAAATAATTTTAGTTGATGTTTATACTGAATGGTGTGGATGGTGTAAAAGAATGGATAAAGATACTTATGCAAAAACAAGTATATCATCTGTATTAAATGAAAAATATGTATCAGTAAAGTTTAATCCTGAAGTGGAGGGTATAAAATATACTTACAACGGCAAAACTTATGATGGACCAGGATTAGCAGCTGCAATTAGCAATAATAGCATTAGCGGTTATCCAACCACAGTTTTTATTAACACTAAAACTCATAAAACTAAAATAGAAGTTGGGTATAAAAATGAAAGTGATATGGGTATAATTCTAGTAGAAATTCAAAAATCATTGAATTCAAAGTAATTACATTATATAAATTTTATAAAGCTGGTTCTTTTTTAGAAGGAACCAGCTTTTTTTATTTAAAAAATTTGGAAATTTAAAATCTATTAATATCTTCGCCTAACAATTGTTAGGTTATGGCTGAATCATTGAACATCAATAGAAAAGAGCAAATAGTTGAAACCGCTGCATTACTTTTTAAACAAAAAGGTTATGCAAGTACCACCATGCGCGATTTAGCATCAGAACTTGGAATTGAAGCAGCTAGCATATACCACCATATTAAATCGAAAGAGGAACTTTTAGAAAGTATATGTTTTCATATGGCAAATAAATTTATTTCAAATGCCAAAGAAGTAAATGATATTTATTTTAATGCAGACCAAAAATTACGTTTAGTTATTAAACTTCATGTTGAAACTATTACCCAAAACCAAGATCAATCTGCTGTATTTTTATGTGAATGGCGAAACTTGAGTGAACCTAGATTAACATTATTTAAACAATTAAGACAACAATACGAAAACCAATTTACTATTATTTTAATGGAGGGTGAAAATGAAGATATTTTTGACCAAGTTGATAAAAAATTTGCAGTTCTTAGTATTTTATCTACCATTAATTTTATTAACGAATGGTATAAACCAGATGGAAAAATGAATGCTGCTGAAATAGCAGAAAGGCTGAGTAATTTTATAATGGGAGGCTTAAGAAAACGTTTGGTAACGGATGTTTTATAGACCATAGCAAATAGACTATGGTCCATTAACTATTAACTAATAATAAAAACTAAAAAATAAATATATGTACGGAAATGCTTACATCGATCCAAATGAAAAAGCAAATGCAATGATTGCAGGAGAGGATCCAATTAAATTAGCTGAATTTGAAGCACGCATAGCACGTGGCGAAAAAATTGAACCAAAAGACTGGATGCCTAAAGAATATAGGAAACAGTTAATCAGAATGATTGAACAGCATGGTCATTCAGAAATTATTGGTGCATTACCTGAAGGTACTTGGATTACACGTGCACCTGGTTTTAAACGCAAATTAGCTTTAATGGCTAAAGTGCAAGATGAGGTTGGTCACGCACAGTTATTATACAGTGCTGCCGAAACTTTAGGTAAAAGCCGTGAAGACATGATTAACGATTTAATAACTGGTAAATCAAAATATTCAAATGTATTTAACTACCCTGCATACACTTGGGCCGATGCTTGTATCATTGCTTGGCTGATAGATGCAGGTGCAATTATTAACCAAGTTGCAAATGCTAAAGGCAGTTATGGCCCTTATTGCAGAGCATTAGATAGAATTTGTACAGAAGAAAGTTTCCATTTAAAATATGGACATGATAATGTGGTAACATTAGCTACAGGAACTCCAACTCAACGCAAAATGGTTCAAGAAGCGTTAACCCGCTGGTGGCCGCCAATCATGCATTTTTTTGGTCCAAGCGATAAAATATCGAGCCATACCGAAATATTAATGCGTTGGAAAGTTAAAATGGCAACCAATGATGACATGCGCCAACAATTCTTAAATATGTATGTTCCTAAAATTTGGGATTTAGGTTTGGTACTTCCCGATGCCAACTTAAAGAAAAACGAAGATCCCGATAGTAAATCGGGAGGAAAATGGGATTATACCGAACCAGATTGGGATGAATTTAAACGTGTAATTAATGGTGGCGGACCTTGCAATGCAGAGCGTTTAGCAGTGCGCAGAATGGCTGAAGAAAAAGGCCGTTGGGTGAGAGCAGCTTTGTTAAGAAAAGACGAGAAATATGTTACACCGCTAGCTTAATTTTTTTGTTACGGGTTGATTATTTCGAGTTGATAATTATTTAGTTGAAATAGATATTGTTTATATAATTTAACATGGCTACTATAAAAAATTTTGAGGATTTAGAAATTTGGAAGAAAGCCATAAAACTATCTGATGAGTTATACGAATTGTGTCAAATTGATTTTTTGAAGAAAGATTATTCAACTCAAGATCAATTAAAAAGAGCAGCTTTATCTATTTCAAACAATATAGCCGAGGGTTTTGAATATAACAACAATCCTGATTTCATTAAGTTCTTGCGCTATTCAAAAGGTTCTTGTGGCGAATGTAGAAGCATGATAGCATTTATTAGAAGCAAAAATTGGATAGACTCTGAAAAATATTTATACTTTTATAACGAACTTAAATTATTAAGTTCTCAAATAGGAAGTTTCATGTCATACTTAAAGCAGCATAAATCTAAATAATTATAATCCATAATAACCAACATTAAATAACCAACTCGTAATAAGTAACACGCAATAACCAACTCATAATAAAAAAAATGATAAACTCACTCGACCCCCGCATAGCACGCGAGAAAATAAATGAAGACAATACTATTGCACCATTAACCGAAATGGATCAATTTGAAACGTATGAAGTATTTCATCAAAAAAAACGTGGCGACCAACATGTTCACTCAGGAATAGTTCATGCGCCAAATGCTGAAATGGCTTTACTTTTTGCAAAAGAACAATATGGACGAAGAGGTTTAAGTGTAAATATTTGGGTAGTTAAAACCAGCAATGTTTTTGCATCGGATTACGATGATGCAGATATTTTTGAAACAGTGACTGAAAAGCAATACCGCGAAGCAGGTGGCTATAAAGTTATGGACAAAATTAACAAGTACAAAAAGGAAAATAAGATTTAATAACAGCCACAGATTTCACAGATAAAACGGATATTTTATTTTGTGAATTATGTGAAATCTTAGGCAAAAAACATAATTATGAATACTGCAGCAATCAAAGAATTATTATATAAAATGGCAGATGACTTATTGGTTTTAGGTCATAGAAACAGTGAGTGGACTGGATTAGGTCCTTTATTAGAAGAAGACATAGCTTTCTCATCAATGGCACAAGATAAAATTGGTCATTCGCAAGCATTGTTTCAAATTCTACACGAACTTGGCGAGGCAGAACCTGATACTAACGCTTTTATGCGCGATGCAAAACAGTTTCATAATTCCCAGTTTGTAGAGTTACAAAACGATGATTACGACTTTTCAACTATCCGTCATTTTTTGTTTGACCATGCCGATCAATTGCGTTTTGACAACTTAGCAAACAGCAGTTTTGAACCATTGGCGAAAGTTGCTCGTAAAATAAAAGGGGAGTTAAAATACCATGTTTTTCATGCTGATATTTGGTTAAACAAATTAGGAAATGGAAACGAAGAAAGCCATGCACGGATGCAAACTGAACTAAACAATTCTTGGAACTTTGCTTTAGGTATGTTTGAAAAAGGTGATTATGAGCAACAACTTATTACAGAAAATATTTTTGAAGGGGAAGAGTCTTTACAAAGTAAATGGTTAGCTGTAATTACACCAATCATTGAAAAAGCAAATTTAAACATTCCTGCAGAAAAAAATTGGGAACCAGTATTAGGTGGAAGAAAAGGTTATCACACCGAACATTTAGACCAATTAGTAACAGAAATGGGAGAGGTTTTTAGAATTGAACCAGGTGCAGAATGGTAGGCGAAATGCACAATTACAAAGATTTGAAAGATTGAAAAATTACAAAGCTATTATACTTAAACTATCCTTATAACCTTCAACCTTGTAACCGTTCAACTTTATAATCTTTAAATTAAAAACAAAAAATGATAACCGAAAAAGAAATATGGGCCGCGCTTGAAGTGGTAAAAGACCCTGAAATACCAACTTTAAGTATGGTGGATATGGGTATAATTACCAAAGTTGAAGTAAGAGGAGAAAGCAATGTTTATGTTGAAATGACTCCAACTTTTACAGGTTGCCCAGCTATAAAAATGATGGAGAATATGGTAGCGGAAAGGTTGAAAGAAATTGGCATTGAAACCATAGAAGTAAAAACTACATTTGATACACCTTGGAATAGCAATAAATTAACAGAAAGAGGATTAATGTGTTTAAAAAAACATGGTTTAGCTCCACCGCCAAAACATGAAGGTGAAATTACTATGGAATTGTTAGAACACAGTATTTGTCCTCACTGCAATAGTAAAAATACTGAAATGAAAACTCCATTTGGTCCAACACTATGCCGAAGCATGCATTATTGTAACGATTGTTTACAAGCCTTTGAACAGTTCAAACCTGTGGTGTAAAATTAAGGACTAACCAAATGAATTCCAATATTAAAATACAAAGGATTAGTTAAATGATTTTCCATGTAGTAAGCGTCTTTACTTCCTATTAATCTAACATTATCACCCTGATCTATATTAAAATTGTAGTTTATTCTGTACCCTACTTGTGCAGTAAACCACACAAAACCTGTTATTAATTTTTCAAAAGAAACCCTTGCTCTAATTTCGCTTCTTCTAAGTTCTAAATCATTGTATGGGCTTTGAGTTGGGCCTCCATTATTTAATATACTGTAACTATTTCCTTCAAGTTCATACCCAGCTAGCAATAAGTTTCTCGCATTAAAGGTTCTTCTAACGGCTAATCGTGCGGGAAATAATGCTTCAATTCCCCATTTTCTGTTTTGGAAAGTATGGTTAAATAAAATTAAAGGAATATATCCTAATCCACCTGGTCTGTATGTTCTAGCAAAACCAAAAGCAATCATCGATCTATCGTTTCTTTTTATACCGTACAATAAAGCAGCCGATATTTTGGGTTTAAAAAGCTGATCTGATAAATTAGAGCTTCCAAAATTATAATTGCCATTTGCATCAGCCGAACCCGAGAATAATAAAAAATGTTTTTCATCAATTGGTTTAAAAATAGTGGCACTAATTCCTGTTGTACTTAAACCATTATTAGTTAAATTATTTATAAAATAATTATTTTGTGTTTTAGTATCTACACCATAATTTGTTTGGTTGTAATTCACTCCCAAATTAACCAACCATTTAGTAGTAGATATTACGGGGAAGTTGGCCGCAAGCCTTAAGCCACTGGCATTATTTATTTTTGCAACTCCATGATTTTCGGATGTATTTAAATCGTCATGATTTTCAATTTCATGACTTCCCTGAAAATCGTAGCCTATACTGATTAATTTATTTGGACTGATACCCAAAACTTTTGAAGTACAATATTTCTTTGAATTACTTGCAGGTGAAGCATTTTCATATTGGCTAAAATCAATTTCTTCCTCCAATAAAGTATCGTTTTGGGCATGAATAAATAATGGAAATAATAAAATAAGTAGTAAGTTTAACTTCATTTTTTTGTGTTTAATTAATTTTCAATTTTAATAATAAATTCATTAATTGTTTAATTAATTTAAAAAATTAAATTGCATTTAAATATAAATATAAATGGAAAGTGAAAATTTTACCCAAAAAACAAAACGTGTTGTGCTAAGTATTACTAAAAAAATACTTTTAACTTTAACTGTAATTTTATTAATTACATTTTCGTTTTTTTATTGGGGTGTGTATGAAAATGGTTTAATGGCTGGAAAAGTATTAAGAATAAGTAAAAAGGGATTTGTATTTAAAACATATGAGGGCAAATTAAATTTAGAAACTTTTGGAGCATTAAAAGGAGTGAGCCCAATTGCCGAATCTTTTGATTTTAGTGTAGAAGCAAGCGAAGTAGAGATAATTAAACAGTTAGAAGATGTTTCGTTATCGGGTGAAAGAATTAATTTATATTTTACAAAAAGATATATGGTTTTTCCATGGCGAGGGGAAACAAAATATTTTGCAACAAAACTTGAAAGAAGTAAATAAAGTACAAGGATGACATCGGTATTATTTGTGTGTTTGGGAAATATTTGTAGATCTCCTTTAGCAGAAGCACTTTTTATAAAACATTTGGATGAATTAAAAATAAGATCAAATTTTATTGTTGATTCGGCTGGAACTGCATCATTTCATTTGGGTGAATTGGCAGATAATAGAACTAGACAAATGGCTAAAAAAATTGATAATTTAAATATAACTCATAAGGCAAGGCAGTTTAAAGTAAATGATTTTTTTGAGTTTGATTACATTGTAGCAATGGATAAATTAAACTTACAACATATACTTAAGTTAAAACCTATTAATGCAATATCTAAAGTAGTATTAATGCGCCATTACGATAGTATGATTCAGAATGAAGATGCTGTTCCTGATCCTTACCATGGAAAGGAGGAGGACTTTGAAGAAGTTCATTATATGCTTACGGATTGTACTTTTAATTTTCTTAAAAAAATTGCTTTTGAAACTAATCAATAAGCAAATTATTTTTTATTTTAAAATGAGTAACAAGTTTAAAAATATTATTTCTGTAATAATTATATCTACTTATTTTAGTGTTACTATAAAGGCACAAAACCCCTCTTTTATTTCATTAGATAATGAAAATGTATTACCCACAAAAGAAGTGTATGATTTGTTTGAAGACTCCAAAGGATATGTATGGATTGGGCATAAAAAAGGAATAACTAAATATTCTGGGTATTCACATAAATATTTTAATCATCCTCGAATGAAAAGCTTTGAATTAAGCAATATTTTGGAGGATAAAAATGGAGTTATATGGTGCACTAATTTTACGGGACAAATATTTTATATTAAAAATGATTCTATTAATTTATTAAACCCAAATAGGGCATTCAATTTTTATGTGAGGTCAGGCATTTCATTAGACAATGATTTCGTTTATTTAATAGAAAATCAGAATTTAATTCAAATAAATATTGATGATTTTTCAATAAAAACTATTCCTATAGTTGATATCGGTAAAGTAATAAATTGCTGTTATATGGATAAAGTTGGGCTAATAATTTTTAGTTCAAAAGGTTTATTTTTATTTAAAAACAATAAGTTTGAATTTTTATTTAATGTAAATTTTACAAACGATTTAATTGTAAAATGTGTTGGTAATGAAATATTTGGAATAAATTTTAATGAACACAAACTATATAAATTAAATAAAGGTACTTGGCAAATTGTAGCAAACTTAAGTGAAGGGAATGCAGACATAACTACGTTTGTAAAAGTAGAAAATGAAATTTTTATAAATACTTATGATGGTTTTTTAAGAAAAAACTTAATTACAAATAAAGAAAAATATTTGTTTAAGGGCTATTGCATTAGCGATGAAATTAAAGATAAATCGGGTAATTTATGGGTAAGCACATTATACAACGGTGTTTTTATTATTCCAGAACAAAATAGTATTAAAAAAGCACTTCCAATTAATGAAAATATAACCTCTATTTGTTTAATAAACGATCAAAATAAAATAGCTGTTGGCACAAAAAATGGAAAAGTATTTATTTTAGATAAATCCACATTAAATATTTTAAAAGAGATATTTTTAGGTGATATAAAAAACGTTGAAAATATATATTACAACAATAAAAGAAATGAGTTAAATATTTCTACTTTAAAACAAAAAGTTATTAATTTAAATGACTATAAAATTAAAGAAATGCAATATGTAAGAAATGCTAAACGAATTGTAGAAGTAGACAATCAGTTTTTATTTGTAAATTCAAGTGGTTTATCTGTTTTGAATTTTAAAAAAAATTTAAAATGGCGTAATTCTATTAGTGTAAGTTACTCAAAAAACTTGTTTAATATTGGGCCTAATGAGCGCTTTTTCGATTTGGTATATCAACCCAAACAAAATTTTTTTTATGCTGCTAGCATTAACAATGTATTTTGTTTTAATAACACTTTTTTTGATACAATAAAATACAAAGGAAACTCAATTACAGCAAAATTTTTATTAGAAGAAAACAATATTATTTATGCTGTTGAAAACAACAAAGGTTTATATATAATTAAAGATTCGAGTTCTATTAAATTGTTAAATGATGAGCTACTAAAATCGATAAGTAGTATATATATATCAAGCCAAAATTTAGTAGTTTTAACTAACTTGGGTTTATATAAAATTAACTTAGCAAGTTTAAAAATAAAAAATATAACGAATTTATATAATTTGCCTTCAAATAATTTTGAAATATTAGCGAGCGATGAAAATTACATTTATGCAACTGAGGCTAATACAGTTGTTAAATTAGAAAATTTAAATATAAAAAAAACATCATATAAAACACCTATTTCTATATCCAAAATTTTGGTTAATGGAGAAAATTTAAAAGATTTATTAAACTTAAAAGACAATCAAAATAATTTGGATATTTATTTTGATATAATCAATTTTAAATACCCTAAAAATATTGCAATTAAATACAAGTTGAATGAAGAAGATAATTGGAAATTTGTAAACGCAAGTCAAGGTCAAATTAGCATTAACTCATTGGCTCCAGGTAATTATACTTTTGAAATACAGTTAGTAAATGAAATTGCATTGAATTCTGTAAAATTTAACTTTATTATTTTTCCTCCTTTTTATAAAGCATGGTGGTTTATAATATTAATTATAGTTATATCATCAGGTTTAGTTTTATTAATAATGTCAATTAGAATTAGAATTATTAATATGAATAATAAAATTTTATTAGATAAAGTTACATTAGAAAAAGATTTGAGACAATCATTACTAACTAGTATTAGAACGCAAATGAACCCTCATTTTTTATTTAATGCTTTAAATACAATTCAAAGTTTTATATACACAAACGATAAAAAGAATGCGTCAGAATACTTGGTAAAATTTAGTGATCTTACAAGGCTAATACTTGAAATGAGTGAAAAAGAATCGGTAACTTTAAAGGAAGAAATACAAGCTTTGGAACTATATGTAAAATTAGAAAGTGTTAGGTTTAACGATAAGTTAGACTATAATTTTATAGTTGATGCCAATATAGCAAAAGATTATATTCGCATTGCACCAATGATTATTCAACCATATGTTGAGAATGCTATCAAACACGGCCTTTTACATAAAAAAGAAGATAAAAAACTGTTTATTTACATTACTATGAGCAAAAGCATGCTAACCATAACCATTGAAGATAATGGAGTAGGAAGGGTTAAAAGCAATGAAATTAATATGTTAAAAAATAAAAAGCACGTTTCATTTTCTTCCAATGCTAATAAAAAAAGAATTGAAATTTTAAATCAAAATAAAGAAGAAAGAATTACAGGTATTGAAACAATAGATTTGTATGATGAAAATAAATTACCAATAGGTACAAGAGTAGTTATAGAAATACCTGTAATGTTATAAAAAAATGAATTTAAAAGTAATATTAATTGATGATGAAAATAGGGCTTTAAATTTACTTAAAGCCATGCTTCATATAAATTTTCCTGACATTGAAATTTTAGCAATGTGCAACGATTTAGAATTAGGAGTAATTGCAATAAAGAAATTGAAACCTGATTTAGTATTTTTAGATATTGAAATGCCTGGAAATAGTGGTTTAGAAATATTAAATTATTTTAAAGAAAATGAAGTAAATTTTGAAATTGTATTTGTTACTGCATACAGCGAATATGCTGTTGAAGCCTTTAAGCTATCAGCTGCCGATTACTTACTAAAACCTATAAGTGATGATTTTTTAGTAAAAACCGTTAATAAAATAATATTAAAAAACGAACGTATTCAAGGCAAAAAAATATATAAAGCATTAAAAGAAAATTTGGATATTAATGCAGGGAAAAAAATTGCAATTACTGTTGGGCATAGCGTAAAATTAATTGAATTAAAAAATTTAGTATTAATGAAAGCCGATAGATCGTATACTGAAGTAATAATTGATACAGATCAAATGTATGTTGTTAGCAAAAATTTAGGTCATTTTGAAGAGGTTTTGGAACCACTTCAAAATTTTGTAAGAATTAATAAATCGAATGTTGTTAATTTAGATTTTATTACAGAAATTGGTAAAAGCGATGGTGGATTTATAATTTTAAATCATAAGCATGAAATTTCGATTAGTTTAGAAAAAAGAGATCTTATTATGAAACTAATTGATCAAAAAATTTATAGAATATAAGTATGAAAAACTTAAATAATTACGTCCATTATTTTTATTTATTTCTGTCTATTGTTGGTGGTGCATTAACCTTTTATTTTATGGTTTTAGGAACTCAGTTTAATAATGGTAATTTTGATGTAATTCAATTTATACAAAGCACGTGGGTTGATAATTATTATGCAAAAAGTTTAACTTTCGATTTTTGGACAGGAGCCATTGCAGGCACTTTATTTGTTATAGTAGAAGGAGTAAGATTAAAAATAAAATTGTTTTGGATATTTCCTTTGGTAATAGTTCTTATAGGTTTTGCTTTTGGATTTCCTTTGTTTTTATTTTTTAGGCATAAAAATATTATTGCTCAAAATAAGCTTTAACCAAATTAGCTTTTGCTGAACCTATTATATTTATTAATAGTTCTAAACTTGCTTCTTGTATTTTTTTAACTGATTTTAACTCTTTTAAAAGCATTTTAGCAGTTTCGGGTCCAATGCCTTTTATATTTTCTAATTCTGTTATAAATGTGTTTTTACTACGTCTGTTTCTATGGTGTGTTATTCCAAACCTATGTGCTTCATCTCTAAGTTGCTGAATAATTTTTAAAGTTTCCGATTTTTTATCAAGGTATAAAGGAAATTCATCATCAGGATAAAATAGTTCTTCTAAACGTTTTGCTATGCCAATTACTGGAATTTTTCCATATAAATCGAGTTTTTGTAAACTACTTATAGCTGAACTTAATTGGCCTTTTCCTCCATCTATTATTATTAAATTGGGCAATGGTTGTTCTTCTTCTTTTAGTCGTTTGTAGCGCCTGTAAATAACTTCTTCCATAGTTGCAAAATCGTTTGGACCTTCCACTGTTTTTACATTAAAAATGCGGTAATCCTTTTTGCTTGGTTTTGCATCTTTAAAAACTACACATGCCGAAACCGGATTAGTTCCTTGCAAGTTAGAGTTATCAAAACATTCTATATAATGAGGTAATTCCTTTAATCGCAAATCGTTTTTCATTTGCGTAAGCACTCTATCTACTTTTAATTCTGGGTTTACTGCTTCATACTTTGTTAATTTATCTTTTTTGTAATACAAAGTATTTTTAAGCGATAAGTCTAAAAGTTTTCTTCTGTCACCAGCTTTTGGAACTATAATGTCTATTTTGTCATCGCTCCAATCTAGCTCAAATGGAACAATAATTTCTTTACTTGTGCTATGGTATTCTTCTCGCACTTCGGCTATGGCAAAGCCCAGTAATTCTTCATCTGTTTCTTCTAGTTTTTTCTTTACTTCAAAAGTTTGTGTTTGTATAATAATACCATTCGATACTTTTAAATAATTAATAAATGCAAATTTTTCATCACTAACAATACTAAAAATATCTACATCATTCATTATTCCAGTAACAATTGTCGATTTACTTTGATAGTTTTCTAATACATCTAACTTGCGTTTATACCTGGCTGCTTCTTCAAATTTTAGTTCACCTGAAGCGCATTGCATCAGCGTTTTTAAATGTATTTTTACTTCACTTAAATTACCTTTTAAAATGCTTTTAATGTTTTTTATATTCTGGTTGTATTCTTCTTCATTCATTAAACCAACACAAGGGGCTTTACAATTGCCTATGTCAAATTCTAAACAAGTTTTAAATTTTAATTCAGTTATGTTTTTTTTAGATAAATTGAAAGAACAATTTCTTAATGGGTAAATGGTTTTTATTAAGTCTAAAATAGTATGCATCATAGTTCCCGATGCATACGGACCAAAGTATTCACTTCCATCTTTTATAGGATTTCTGGTAGGGAAAATACGAGGAAATGGTTCGTTTTTTACACAAATAAAAGGATATGTTTTATCGTCTTTTAAATTGATATTAAACTTAGGTTGAAACTTTTTTATTAGTGAATTTTCAAGTAATAAAGCATCTATTTCTGTTTCAACTAAAGTAAATTCAATATTGCAAATACGGCTCACCATTATAGCTGTTTTGCGGTTTTCGTAATGGTTTTTATTAAAATAACTGCTTACTCGTTTTTTTAAACTTTTAGCTTTGCCAATATAAATTAATGCACCCTCTTTATCAAAATACTTGTAAATACCAGGTGTTTCGGGCAATGAAGAAATAATTTCTTTTAAAAGTGGAGTATGCATTGAAACGCAAATGTAAATTAATTAGTTGCAAAATTAGCGTAGATAAACAGTCTAAATTTCATTTTTTAACTAGCATTTTTCATTTTTTCTTAGTAAAATTTATATCTTCAATTATATTATTTTCAATTTGATTTACTTTCCAAACTCCTTCCAAATTATCAGTATTAGCAGGAATAAATACTTTAAAACTACCATAATCAGCAATAATTCTTTTTGTTCTATAGTCATAAATTGAACCACTCGTTTTTCGCCATTGTTTAATTATTTTAGTTCCACTTTTGTTTTCATAAACAATCAAATCTTGCCACATTGGATGATAATTTGAAGTCAATATCAAGGAAATCCAAATACCATTTAAAATATATAAAATTCCTAAAAATGATGTGACTGTAAAGATTACTATTTTTAAAAGTTTTCTTGTTATTTTTTTAGAAAAGTAAACAATTATGGCAAAAAAAATGACAACTAAAAAACCTTGAACCAATGTTGCGATGGTATCTTCTTGTTCTATTTTAAACTCGAATGGAGTTCCCAAAATTAAAAACACGGTCAAAAAAAACAAAGCAATTATTGGAATAAATAAATTTCTATTTAACATTTATTTGTAGGTTTCATCAAAATTTTAATGAATTAAGCTGCATTTATTTGCGCTTTTGGAATTGTTTTTAACAAATCTGCAATTGTTAATTGTTCTTCTTCTAAATCAAAATCATCTTGCATTCCAAGCCAAAATTTAGCTGAAGTTCCAAAGTATTTTGATATTCTCAAAGCAGTGTCAGCAGTTATTCGTCTTTTGCATTTTACTATTTGCGAAATGCGTGTTTGAGGGATACAAGTGTCTTTTGCTAATTGATATTGTGAAATAGCCAAAGGCTTTAAAAATTCCTCCAATAGTACTTCGCCTGGGTGTATGTTTTTTAACTTTTTCATATTAATGATAATCTATTATTTCAACTTGATAAGCATTCGAATTTTTCCATTCAAAAATTATTCTCCATTGGTCATTAATTCTTATACTATAAAAACCACTATAATTTCCACTCAGCTTCTCTAATCTATTGGATGGTGGAATTCTTAAATCTGTTAAATTAGTTGAGTTATTTAACATCCTAAGTTTACGCCTACCTATTTCCTGAATTTCAATTGCAAGTCCTTTAACCCTTTCAGCATTCCAAATTTTTTCAGTTTCTTTATTTCCGAAAGAAATTATCATTTAAACTTTTACTTTTAATTACTAACGTCAAAAGTAAGTAAATTGTTTTTTAATTCAAAATATATCAAAAAAAAGCCTTGAATTGCTTCAAGGCTTATATAATCTAATCGTTTACTTCAAATACAATTGGTATCAACATTCTTACATTTACTTTGCGTTTGTTTTGTTGGCCGGGGTTCCATTTTGGCATGTTTTTTATTACTCTCATTGCCTCTTCATCACATCCAAATCCAACTTTTCTCAACACTTCTATTTCGCCTATTTCACCATTTTTATCAATTACAAACGATATTAAAACTTTGCCAGTGACATTGTTTTCTAAAGCTACTTTTGGGTAATGTAATTCGGTACTTAAATAGTCGTATAAATCGCCATTAAATTCAGGCATCAGCTCCACATTTGTTCCATCAAAAACATTCCCTTCATTGGCATCAACTATTGGTCCTTCATTGCCTTTTCCAATTGGTAAATTATTGTTTCCAATTGGGTTTAATAGCCCTTCAATCGTTTTAGCAACAAATATCGAATCAGTTTTTATTTCTTTAACTTGGTCGTTTCTTTTTATTGTATAATTTATATTATTTCCTTTTACTGAAGGTGGTTTAGTAAATGCTTTTTCAATTTCTTTAAGCAATTCTTTTTTAGGTGCTTCATACACAAATATTATTAAACTATCTGTTTCTTTTTCTTTTGGTTTTTCGTGTCTGTTATTTCCATTTAGTTTATTAAAAATAACTGAAAAAATAACCAATGACAATGGCACCAAAAATGTAATTAAAAAACTTCGTTTTAAGTTTTTATTGTAGTTGCTTCTTAACACATACGCTCCGTATGCTTTGTTTCTGTTTTCAAACACTAATTCATCCAAATTATTGTCCGATTTTTTAAAAATATTCATAACGTTTTTTTATTTGTTTAATTACATGACAATAAAAAAACGGTTACTGCATAAAAATAATTGTGTAATGACGGAATTATGACAAAAAGTTAAAATGACAATTTATTTTTGAACTACTATTTTAACCTTTTTAAACCTTGTGCTGCCAATAAATAATTGGGATCTTTATTTAATACAAACTCGTAGTTTAACTTAGCATTGGTTTTATCTTTCAATATTTCGTAGCAAAGCCCGCGCATGTAGTAAGCAGGTAAAAAATCGTTCATCATTCTTACACACTTATCAAAGTTATAAATGGCTTCTTTAATATAACCCGTTTCAAAATTTATATAGCCCACATTGTAATAACATTGGTAGTATTCTTTATTTTTTTCAATAACTTTACCATAGTCGATTAAAGCCATTTTATACTGTTTTTCATTTTGCCAAAAAGTAGCCCTTGCAAATAATGCATCTATATCGTTAGGTTTAATTCTTAGTGCAGCATTTATATATTCTAAAGCCAATTTGTTTTTTTGTGCTAAATAAATTTTAGACAATAAAAGGTGACTATCGTAATCATT
>JBAXCN010000037.1:0-29190 GCA_037141455.1 Bacteroidota bacterium | reverse complement strand
GTTTAACTAAAATTTCATTAACTCCAATTTCTTTGCATTTATAATTTAAACTTTCATCATCGTTACTATTACTCATTAAAATTATGGGCAATTCCTTATTTGAAATTTTTAAACGGCTTCTTATGTTTATTATAGTTTCAATGCCATCAATATAAGGCATGTGGTAATCCAATAAAATCAAGTCATATTTATTGTTTTCGTTCAACTTTTCAAGTGCCTCTATTCCATTTTTGGCTTCATCTATTCTAAAAAATCTTTCGGGTAATAATTCTTTTAAAATTGTCCTGTTCCTTAAATTATCATCTACTATAAGTATTTTAAAAAAATGAGATAAAGTATGCCAGTTAAATGCTAAATCAACGTTTTCATTCGATTTTATTTGAAACTTAAACTCACTTCCAATTCCTAAAGTAGTATTTAATTCAATTTTTGAATTCAATATCTGCAATAATTTTTTCGAAATAGCAAGTCCTAAACCTGACCCCTTATATTTTCGCGATTCAGAGGAATCTTCTTGAACAAAAGCGTCAAAAATTTTTTCTTTATTTTTTTGATTGATTCCGATACCGGAATCTTTTACTTTAAATTCAATTATACGTTCATTATTTTCTTCTAATTTTATTGCATTTATTTCAAGTTCTACTTCACCTTTTTCAGTAAATTTTATTGCATTTCCTAATAAGTTTATTAAAACTTGCTTTATTTTAATTTCATCCGATTTAAAATTTAACGGTACCGAATCAGAAATATTTAATATTAATTCAATTCCTTTTTCATGCGCTTGATATTTTACAACATCTATTATTTGCGTGCTAAAATTATAAATATTTATTTCTTCATAAAATGGTTCTAATGTTCCAGATTCAATTTTTGAAAAATCTAAAATATCGTTTATTACATTTAATAACGATTTTGTTGATTTTTGAACTGTATTTATATATTTAGCTTGCGTTTCATCTAGTTTAGATTTTAGTAATAATTCAATAAAACCAATCACACCATTTAATGGATTTTTTAATTCATGACTCATATTTGCTAAAAAAGCATTGCTCATTTTAGTATTTTTTTCAGCTAATTCTGAGGCATTTAATGCAATAATTTCAGCATTCTTTTGTATAGTTATGTCATTTACTATACCAATAAAACGGAATGGTTCATTGCTGTTATCTAATAATAATTTCGATTTTATATTTAATATTTTTAAATTTCTTTCTCTATCAAATATTTTTATTTCAATATCTAAATCAATATTTTTTTTAATTGACTGATCAATACATTTATTTAGTTCACTTAAGTCTTCAATTGATAGTTTTTCTTTTAAAATTTCTATTGGAGAAAATACACTGTTATTAGGAACTTCAAACAATTTATACACTCCCTCATCCCAAATATATTCATTTGTTTTTAAGTCAATTTCCCAAATGCCTTTATTTGAAATTTTATCTATTAGATGGTAACGTTTAAGTTCAATCGAATTTGATTGTTCAATTTTTTTACTCTCACTTATATCTTGAACATAGCCATTCCAAATAATTCCATCTTCTATTTTTGTAGGATTCGAATCTGCAAATATCCATTTAAAATTACCTTCTTTATTTAAAATTCTAAACTCAACCGACCATTTAGCCATTTTTTTTGTTGAAATTTCGAATGATTTTCTAAAGTAATCTAAATCTTCAAGGTGAATGTTTTCAAACAATTTCAACATATCGAAATTAGCAGGTTCAACATTTAAAATAGAAACTAATTTATTAGAATAATAAGGAAAACTTAAATCGCTATTTGCTGATAATTTTAATTGAAAAACACCAATCGGTAAATTATTTATTACCGATATTGTTTGTAAAGCATTTTCATCAGTATAATATGATCTTTTTTCTTGCGCTTCTTGTTCCATGTTTTATCAATGTTTAATTTGAATTAAAAATTGATTTCAATTTTTTGTTGTGGAAACAAAGTTAATAAAAAATTGTACTCAATAATATTATTTAATAAATATTTCAAAAGCTTTGTTTGCTTGCTCTTTTAGCATATACAAACCGTTGGTTGTTTTTGCTCCTTTTGCAGCGCATAACTTTAAAAATAATGTTTGGTTTGGAAAATATATTAAATCAAAACAATAGTGGTTTGAGTTTATAAGTTGGTATGGAATTGAAGGATATTGCTCTTCTCTTGGCTTCATGCCTAAAGGAGTGGTGTTTATTACTAGTAAATGTTCTTTAAAAATAGTTTCGTTTAAATGTTCGTATTGTATACAAAAATTATTATTTTGAGTGCTAACCAATGTAAAATCAAGTTGCATTTTTTTCAATATAAACTGTATTGCTTTCGATGCTCCTCCATTTCCTAAAACCAAAGCTTTAGGTTTAAAATTTAGTGGTAAAAATTGTTTCAAAGCTTTTTCAAAACCAAAAGCATCAGTGTTGTATCCAGTTAAGTATATTTTGCTTAAACTTCTTTCTATTTTTATACAATTTACTGCATTAATTTCTTGGGCAGTTGTATCTATTTTATTTAAAAACTGTAAAACACTTTCTTTAAAAGGAATGGTTACATTAATACCTGTTAAATGGACATTATTTTTAATTAATAATGGCAATTCATTAATGTTTTCTAGTTCAAAATTAAAATACTTGTAGTTAAAATTATTTTGAAAAAACAATTCTGAAAAGTAGTTTTTTGAAAAGGAATTTTTTAAATTATTTCCTATTAAACCAAATTCTTTGTAATCGTTCAACATTTTATTATTTTGGTGTATTTATTACATCACCTATAAAATTTAATATTTCTTTTTTGCCTATTTCCTTTACTGCCGAAGTTTCAAAACAAGTAGGTAAAGCAGCCCAATCGAGCAATAAGGTTTCTTTAAATTTTTCTATATTTTTTGCCGATTCTATTTGTTTTAATTTATCTAATTTGGTAAATACTAAAACAAAAGGAATAGCCATTTGTCCTAACATATTTATAAATGAAATATCGCGGGTTTGTGGCTCTATTCTGCAATCTATTAATACAAAAATACATTGCAATTCTGTTCTGTTTTTTAAATATTCTATTAAAACATCTTCCCATTGAACCCTTAATGTTTTACTGCGCTTTGCATAACCATATCCAGGCAAATCAACCAAATACCATTTTTTATTTATTAGAAAAAAATTGATACTTACTGTTTTTCCAGGAGTAGCCGATGTTCTGGCCAAATCTTTCCGATTAACAAGCATGTTAATTAACGATGATTTACCTACATTACTTCTTCCTATAAATGCAAATTCGAGTAAATTGCCCTTGGGACAACCAGCTATATTTGAAGCAGCTAATTTAAATTCAGCAGATTTTATTTCCATTATTGCAAAAGTGCATTTATTAATTCATCTAAAAAATTTAAAACAAAAAAAACCACCAGTTAAGTACTGGTGGTTTTGCATTATTTATGCATGATTTTAATATCTGCGTGGTCCTCTGTCGTTGTTGCTTCTGTTACCAAAACCGCTTCTTCCTCCTCCTCCTGATCCTTCAGCTTTTGGACGTGCTTCAGTTACATTTAAAACTTTACCTACATGTTCTGTTTGGTTTATTTTTTCAATTGCTTCGATTGCCTCTGAGTCGTTTGTCATTTCTACAAATCCAAACCCACGCGATCGGCCAGTTTCGCGATCTAAAATAACTTTGGCTGAGGTTACTTCACCATAACCTTCAAATAATTGTTGTAGTTGTTCGCTAGAAACACTGTAATTTAAGTTTGCAACGTAAATGTTCATTTAATTTAAAATTTTAATGTTAGTTTTTTTAAGCTTTTTGATTTATCTAATTACAAGGGTACAAAAATTAATTTAAATTATCCAAAAAAATTATTATTATTTTATTTTACTCAAAAACATCTGATTTTAAACATATTAGCGTTTATTTAGGCGCTTTTTAATTGTTATTTAATAGTTGTTTTTAAGTTAAATTTTTGTTTAAGCACATAATTCTGTACTTTTGTTTTCAAGATGTTATTAACATATTTAATTAATTTATATAATGGCAATATTCAATACAAACAAAAACCAAACTTTTAATCCTCAGGAAATAAATATTATTAATGCTGGAACTAGTATTAAAGGCGATATTTCTTCGGAAGGAGATTTGAGAATTGACGGGAATATAACTGGAAATATATCAGTTAAATCGAAGTTGGTTTTAGGAGCAAGTAGTAAAATTAATGGCAATGTAAAAGCTACAAATTGCGATGTGCAAGGCAATGTAAATGGTAATTTAATAATTGAAGACTTATTATCAGTAAAATCTACAGCTAAAATATTTGGAGATATTACTTCGCAAAAATTAGTAATTGAATCTGGTGCCGAGTTTAACGGAAATAGCCAAATGGGAGTTAGTAAAACGTCTAATGGAACTCAAAAACCATCAAACCCAATAAATGTAAAACCTGCTGTTACAGCTGAATAAATTTTACAAATTATAGAACTTAAAAGGCGTATATTTTTACGTCTTTTTTTATGAATAAAATATGCAATTATTTTTCAATCCGAATTTAAATAATAATACTATTGAGCTTCCTGAAGATGAATCGAAACATTGCGTGAGAGTGTTGCGAAAAAAAATTGGCGATGAAATAATTTTAATTGATGGTAAAGGCAATAAAGCTACTTGTAAAATTATTGATGATAACCCTAAAAAATGCAAACTTGAAATGGTTGATAAAGTTAGCTTCCCTAAAAATAATATAGGATTGCATATTGCCATTGCACCAACAAAAAACTTTGATAAAATGGATTGGATGCTGGAAAAATGCACTGAAATTGGGGTAAGCGAAATTACTTTTATTGAAACAGAAAACTCAGAAAGAAACAAAGTGAATATGGAACGTTGTGATAAAATTTTAATTCAATCTATTAAACAAAGTAAACAATATTGGTTGCCAAAATTAAACGAAATTATTTCTTTTAAACAGTTTATACTAAACAACAAAAACAATGAATTGAATTGTATGATGGCTTGGTGTAATGAGCATACAATAAATATTAATCATGCAATAAATACTCAAAAATCTACGCTTTTATTAATTGGACCTGAAGGAGATTTTACTGAACAAGAAGCTAATTTAGCAATAGAAAATAATTTCAAAACCATTTCGTTAGGAAAAAATATTTTACGAACTGAAACTGCTGCAGTATATGCCTGTGCGGTTGTAAATAATATGCTACAAACATGAAAAATTTATTACTGATTTTTTTATCAATTGCAGTATTAAAAACAAATGCACAAAACGATACCACATTTTACAATAAAAAGTACAATTATAAAAGTTATATAGTTCCAACTGTAATGGTTGCTTACGGTTTAACTACTTTTAATTATAATGGATTTCCAAGTAGTATTTCAGTAAAAAATTATAGGAACGAAAATTTCAAAGATTTTAGTAATATATCGGATGATTATATTGCTTTTGCACCGGGATTATTAATGCTTGGCCTCGATTTATTTAAGGTAAAAAGTACTAGTAATTTTGCCAATCAATCGGTTATAACTGCCAAAAGTGTGATACTAACTTTGGGAGTGGTAAATATTTTAAAATACAGTACCCAAGTATTACGCCCTGATGGTTCTGCGAAAAATTCATTTCCCAGCGGACATACTTCTTTTGCATTTACTTTAGCTGAGGTGTTGCATCAAGAATTTAAAGACAAACCGTTAATTTATATTTCAGGATATGCACTTGCAACAACTGTAGGGGCTATGCGCATTTTAAATAACCGACATTGGTTTACCGATGTAATGGTTGGTGCAGGAATTGGAATGGCTGCCACCAAATTGGTTTATGCCACACACCAATACAAATGGAAAATGAATAAAGGTGGTTTTTTACCAATAATTGGCAGCAACCAAGCAGGATTTATTTATCAATTTTAGTGGTTTCTTGTATGTTATGGTGAGCTTGTCGAACCATTTTCCCGCAGATTTCGCAGATTTTCGCAGAATGATTGCTTAAAAATAGAAATCGTTACAAAGGAATCTTTCTTATTTATAAACTAACACAGAATTATTAATGAAAATTTAGAATTGGCCCTTGTTGGTGTTTAGCGAAGCGTCACCAACAAGATTTTTGCTATTGCAGGCATCCTTGCTTTCAATTATTTAAACATCCATTTCATTCAAAAACAATACACTGTTTTCAATATCATCGTGTAAAAAACGGTCTTTGGTTACAAACGGAACTTTTTCACGGTAAGCTGCAATGTAATTTTCAATTTTTGAAGCACTTTTTAACGGACGTCTGAACTCCAATGCTTGGCTTGCATTCAATAATTCAATGGCTACAATTCGCTCTAAATTTTTAACTACTCGCAAGCATTTGGTAGCTGCATTTGCGCCCATACTCACATGATCCTCTTGTCCGTTGCTACTCACTATGGAATCAACCGAAGCAGGCGTACACAATTGCTTATTTTGACTAACAATGCTAGCCGCAGTGTATTGTGGAATCATAAAGCCTGAATTTAAACCAGGATTGCTTACCAAAAATGCTGGTAAATTTCTTTGTCCCGAAATTAATTGATAGGTTCTGCGCTCCGAAATACTTCCTAATTCGGCCAATGCAATGGCTAAAAAATCTAAATGAATGGCCAATGTTTGTCCATGAAAATTACCACCCGAAAGTATCAAATCTTCCTCAGCAAATACATTTGGATTATCGGTAACTGAGTTTATTTCGGTTGTAAATATTTTATTGATATGTTCAATGGCATCCTTACTTGCACCATGCACTTGTGGAATACATCTGAACGCATATTGATCTTGCACTTGCACTTTAGGTTGTTTTGAAATTTCAGAATCTGCTAAATTTTCTAGTATTTTTTTAGCAGTTGCTATTTGTCCTTTGTGCGGACGAACATCGTGCAATAAATGATGGAAAGGCTCTAATCTACAATCAAAAGCATCAATAGAAATACTTGCAATAAAATCGGTTTTAGTTAAAAGTTGGTTGGCTTTTATCAAACAATAAACACCATACGCACTCATAAATTGCGTTCCATTTATTAACGCCAAACCTTCTTTCGATTTAAGTTTTATAGGACTAAGATTGTGAACTTCTTCAATTAAATTCGAATTTCGAATTTCGAATTTCGAATTTTGAAGTATCCAAACATTCCCTTCTCCAATAAGTGGTAAACTTAAATGAGCCAATGGAGCTAAATCACCACTGGCACCTAACGAACCTAATTCAAAAACTACAGGTAAAATATTGTTGTTAAAGAAATAAATCAATCGTTCTACAGTGTCTAATTGCGCAGCAGAATGCCCATAAGCCAATGATTGAACTTTTAACAACAACATGATTCTGATAATTTCATGTGGCACTAAATCGCCTGTTCCGCAAGCATGACTAAGCAACAAATTTTCTTGTAATTGAACTAAGTTTTCGTTACTTATTTTGGTGCTATGCAATGAACCAAAACCAGTATTGATACCATAAATTGGTTGGTTGTTATTAGCTAATTTTTCATCTAAATAAGTTCTACATTTTACAATGCGAGCTTTAGCATCATCACTTAATTTTATTTGCTTGTTATTGGCAATGATATCTTGAATTTCTTCAATCGTTATTTGGGTGTTTATTTCGTACATCATTTTTTGCTTCTTGCTGCTGGCTCCCGATAGCTATCGGGATGGCAACTAGCAGTTTGTTTTTTTTATCTACTATTCTTTTATCTTAATTATCTATTCAACTATTCAACTATTCAACTTTTCAACTATAGCTTCAATACTCAACTCCTCTTGGAATCCAGTTGCTAAGTTTTTAAGTTTTAAAGGTTCGTTTTCGGTATAAATAAGTGCGTAAGGAATTGCCTTGCTACTTGCATATTTAATAGGCTTTTCTAAAGGTTTTTTTACATTTATTTTTTCGGTATAAATCTCCGATGCAATGCCTTCATTTCTTAACTTACTTAACAGTTCCAAAACAGGAGCAAGCTCAATATTTTCAATTGAATCATTGGCACAAATTAACACTTTGCTACTGCCTTGTGATAATGTTTCAGGAAACAATTTCAACTCTTCAATTACATCGTAAATTCTGTCTAAACCAAAAGATATTCCAACTCCCGAAACGCCTTCTAATCCAAAAATTCCTGTTAGGTTATCGTACCTTCCGCCACCGCCAATGCTGCTTCTTAACGAACCTTCTGATGCTGCAACTTCAAAAATACAACCAGTATAGTAGGAGAGTCCACGTGCCAAAGAGAAGTCAATTTTGAGAATTGCTGAATTGCTATATTGTTCAATTGTTTTGAAAATGAATTCTAATTCCTCAATTCCTTTCAAACCTTCGGCTGAATTTTGTAATTTATTTTTTAAAGCCTCTAACATTTCAGTTTCATTTCCTTTGATGGTAATGATATCAAATAGAGTAGTAATTTCTGTTTCAGTAAAATTTAGTTCGGTTAACTCTTTGCTTACACCTTCTTTGCCAATTTTATCTAATTTATCTATTGCTACCGCAATGGTATTTAAGTGTTCAATTCCTTTTACAACTTCTGCTATTCCCGCTAATATTTTTCTATTATTTATTTTAATTTCAACATCAACACCTAAACACTTAAAAACCTCTTGATAAATGTTTAACAAATCTAACTCATGCAATAAGCTATCGCTTCCAACCACATCTGCATCACATTGCCAAAACTCCCGGTAACGGCCTTTTTGAGGCCTATCGGCACGCCATACAGGCTGCATTTGATAACGTTTGAATGGAAACGTAATTTCATTTCTGTTCATTACCACATAACGAGCAAAAGGAACTGTTAAATCGTAACGCAAACCTTTTTCAGTGATTGTATTGTTGAATTCATTTTGATTTCGAATTTCGAATTTCGAATTTCGAATTTTTTCAAAAGTTTCACCTGAATCTAAAATTCTAAAAAGCAATTTATCTCCTTCATCACCATACTTTCCTGTAAGCGTGCTTAGGTTTTCCATTGTTGGTGTTTCTATAGGCATAAAGCCATATTTTATAAAAACTTTTTCAATGGTATTTAAAATATATTTTCGTTTAGCAACTTCTTCAGGGCCAAAATCGCGGGTACCTTTAGGAATGCTTGGTTTTTCTTTTGCCATAATATTTAGCAAAGTAAAGCTACTCAAAGCATGATTGCAAACTACAATAAATTTTGAAGTAAAAAGTATGAATGATAAAGTATAAAGTCCCGATACATCGCATTGGCGTCAAGCTAAGGAAAACTCCAGAGGAGTTTAATATCAATAACTACTAGTGGAACTGGTTGTTAAATGTATGGATTTTCGAATAAAAGGTTGTATTCATTTTCCAAAGGGTTAAAACCCGTTGTTACCGAATGGTTGCTCGGCTGTAACTTTTATTATATATATGCTTACATCTTATTAATTAAAAATTAGCTTGACGCCTATGCGCTAATTGGCGGTATAAGAAAAGGTATAACTACCATTTCACGTTGGTAATAAAATGTATTTAAAAGGTTATTTTTAAATTTCAGTTTTGTTTATAATTAATTCAATATTTATTAATTATTATTTTAATTATTTGGTGTTTAATTTATAGTTTTTAGCAAATATTAAAATAGTTTTTAACTTATTTGTTTAATCAATTTTTGACATTTTTTAATAAAAATACCCCAAAATCGTTTGAGTAATTGTAAAATTTTTATCAAACAGCAGTTTTTTTTACATTTACAAAATATTGAAATATAATTAATTACTTAATTTTATTGAGCCATTTAAAATATTTTACAATTCAAAGCTTAAGATTTTTTTTTTTTATAGTTGATAATACATAATTTGCCCTTGTAAAAATTCTTAAATAAATTAATAATTAAACAAAAAAACGTATGACAAAAATCTACAAAAAACCACGATTAGGACGTTCGTTATTGAACTTACTAATTACAGGCTTGTGTTTGATGGCATTTAACAATGTCAAGGCACAGGTATCAACCTACGCTTTTACCAATACCTCTGGGTCATGGAATAGCAATGTGATTACCGCTGCTGGCGGAGCCACACTTTTAACTTCGTCAACGGCTTCAACCGATGATGATATTACTTACAGTACTATTACATTACCTTTTACCTTTAATTTAGCAGGAACACCCTATGGTTTTGTTTCAGCTACTTCAAATGGGTATATTGGTTTGTTAACAACTGCTACATCTGTTAGTCAATACAGTTATCCAACTATGACTAACTTAGCCCCCACAATTGAACTTGCTGGAGCTGATATGCAGTTTGCAGGAATTAGCCCAAGTACTACTTCGTTAGGTTCTAATATTTATTATCAAACATTAGGAACTTCTCCTAACCGTGTTTTTGTTATTCAGTACAATAACTTTTCATGGTATACTTTTTCTACATCTAATATATTCAGTGGTCAAATTCGTTTGTATGAAACTTCTGGTAATGTACAAATAATTTATGGTGGAGCAAACACTGTATTAACAGGCTCAACTGCCCAAGTAGGTATTAATTCTACCACTTCTATATATAGCTGTATTACAGGTACAAGTTTTGCTGGTGCTACTGCTTCTGGAACTAGTACTGCAAATATGACTTTTGGTTCAGCTTTAGCTGCAGATTCAGGACGTACCTTCTCTTGGTCAAATATACCAATGACAATTAATTCGGTTACTACTTTTCAAACTATTGGTAATGCTTCTTCAGGTTTAAACAATAATCCAATTTTAGCTGCTGTTGCAAACACAACTGGTAATTTAAATCCTAAAGTTGTTTATGCAATCGATTTTAATACTGCTGGCTCAAATAATATTACTACAAACGTTACAGCTGCTAAAGTTTTATATACTGGTAATAACGCTACTTTTTCACCAGGAGCTGTTATCCGTCAATTTGGAACTACAATTTCATCTCCAAGTGGAACTTTGTCGTTTACTTCGGCTGGTGATACTTTACGTTCTGGTGCTAATTACTATTGGTTAGTGTATGATATTCCTACTACTGCAAACTTAGGCGATACTTTAGATGGAACTTGTACAAGTTTTACCGATAGTATAGCAAGAACTCCAACTGTTGTTTCACCTGCTGGTTACAGAATTATTTCTGGTCCTTTAACTGGTGTGTACACAATTGGTGGTACAGGTGCTAGAAATTATGCATCAATTGCTGCTGCTGTAAATGATTTAGTAAATGTTGGTGTTGCAGGTCCTGTTACATTTAATATTGCTGCTGGTACTTACACAGGTCAAGTAATTATACCTAATAATGTTATTACTGGTGCTTCGGCAATTAATAACATTACTTTTGATGGTGGAAATGGAAATGCTTCAACACGTATTATCACTTCTTCTACTAATTCAGGTGCTACTTTATTATTAAATGGTTGTAAATATTATACATTTAAAAATTTAACTATTACTAATTCAGTTTCTGGTCAAGGAGTTGGTGTTGCAATTGTTGGAACAGCAACTAACGATAACGGTTCAAGCAATGCAATCAGACGTTGTACTATTTTATTACCTAACGTATCAACTAACCAAGCATTCGGTATAAATGTAACATCATCTGTTGGTGGTATGGGAAATACTGCTACTCGTGTAGATTCTTTAGTTTTAGATAGTAATACAATTACTGGTGGTGGCACTGGTGGTATTTATTATGGTATAAATGTTTATGGTTCACAAAACGCTTTGTACAACAGTGGGTTAGAAATAACTAATAATACAGTTACTTTAGGTTATTATATGGGTTTCCAATTGAATTATATATTTAATCCAATGAAAATTAACTATAATACCATTAACATGAGTATTGCTACTGGATATTATGCAATGTATAATTACTTTAATCAAAGTAACAACACAACAGTATTTAATGAAATTATAGGAAACGTAATAAACAATTATGGATATTATGGTATGTATTTATACTTTAATGGAAGTGGAGGTACAACTACTGCACCTTTAAGAATTTACAATAATGTTGTTAACAATGGAACAAATCCACTAGGAGCATATTATGGTATTTATGTATACAATACTGGTGCAACTCAATTCTATCACAATACAACTATCATGTCATCGCCTAGTAGTAGCAATACTTATGCTGGTTTCTATTATAGTGGTGGTACTAACTGTATTGCTAAAAACAATTTGTTTTCAGTATTATCAAACGGAGGTTCTGCAATTCCTGTTTATTTCCAAACTAACCCATCAGGAAATAATGTAAACTACAACTTGTATTTTAATGGAGCAACAACTACTCTATTATTCAGAGGAACTAATTACATTTCAACAAACTTTAAAACTGCAACTGCAGGTGGAGATAGTTCATTTTTTACTGCTACATTACCATTTGTAAGTAATACAAACTTTAGATTACAAAACGGTTGTTTTGGAAAAGGTGTTAATTTAACATCATTAGTGCCAGCGGATGTAACACGTTTTACACGTAATGTTCCGCCAGATTTAGGTGCTTATGAATTCCAAGGTGGTGGATCAAACGATTTATCAATGGATAGATTAATTACTCCTGCTGCTCCTATAACTTTAGGTTCTCAAGATTTAGTTTTCAGAGTAAAAAATATTGGTACAAACTCTATTTCATCATTTGATGCTAATTATACTTTAAATGGTGGTTTCCCAGTTAATCAAACTTGGAGTGGTACTTTAGCTTCGTGCGATACTGTTTCAGTTACTTTTACAGGTGGACAGCAAATTACTTTGGGTTCTAGCAATGCTATTAAAGTATACACTGCTAATCCTAATTCATCATTAGATCCAAACAGAGGAAATGATACAATAAGTGTAACTTACTTAGCTCCAATGAGCGGTGCTTATACAATTAATCCAGGTGCACCTGCTAGTGCTACTAACTTCCAATCGTTTGGTGCTGCCGATACTGCTTTACAAGCTGGTATTGCTGGTCCAATATACTTTACAGTTGCTGCTGGTACCTACACAGGTCAAGTAAGAATTAGAGGTAATATTGTTGGTGCTTCTGCAATCAATAATATTGTGTTTGATGGTGTTTCATCTTCAACCAGAACTTTAACTCATTCGTTAAACCAAGGTGCTACTTTAGTTTTAGACAAATGTAAATACGTAACTTTCCGTAACTTTACTATTACCAATACTATTTCTGGAAACGGTGTAGGTGTTGCTGTTATAAGTACTGGAACTGGATACGAAGGAACTGGTTGTGGTTTAGTTAACAATATCATTAACTTACCAAATGTTGGAACTAACACAAGTTATGGTATCAATGTAACAAGTACTGCAAGTGGTTTTGGCCAAGCGGTTATATCTACCGATTCATTAATTATTGATAGTAACACTATTAATAATGGTTATTTTGGTATTAACTTATACAACTGTTGTACAGCTTCTGCTCTTTATGTTCGTGGAACCAAAATTAGAAACAATACATTAAATAATATTTCATACATGGGTATGTATATTTATTATGTATACAATGCTATGGATATTTTAAACAATACCATTAACATGAGTTTAACTGGAACTACCGGATATGGATTGTATTACTTTTACAATCAAAATTCATCATCAATTCCTACTAGAATTAACGGTAATAAAATTAGCAATGCATTAAATTATGGTATGTATGTTTATTACCCTATTAGTGGTTCTGCTACATTACAAATGTATAACAATGCTATTTTAAATACGCGTGGAGCAACTGGTTATTCTTGTTATTTATACATGGGAACTGGAACAACTGAAGTATATAATAACTCATTTGTTAACACTGGTAATACTACCAATGCACAATATGCTGCTTTCTATTACGCAGGTACTACAGCAAACGTAAATGTTAAAAATAACATTTTTGCAATGACAGGTTCTGGTACAGGTTTACCAGCATACTTTGGATCAAATCCAACTGGTTCTAATATTAATTACAATACATATTACAATGCTGCTAGCACAAATTTAGTTTATAGAGGTACAACTTTTACTAATTTAACTTTTAAAACTGCAACTGCAGGTGGAGATTCATCTTTCACTAGAACTTCATCACCATTTACTAGTTTAACAAATTTAGCTTTAACAAATGGATGTAGTGGAAAAGGGGTAACTTTATCGAGTGTTACTACTGATATATTAGGTAATACTAGAAACACACCTCCAGATATGGGAGCTTATGAGTTTAACGGTAGTGCAAACAATGATATAGCAATTGATGCTTTATTGAGTCCTTCTTTCCCAGTAATTGCTGGAAGTAACGATGTAATATTAAGAATAAGAAATGTAGGAGCTAATACAGTATCTTCATTCGATGCTGCTTACACTATTAATGGTGGAACTCCAGCTTCTACAACTTGGAGCGGAACTTTAGCAGCTTGCGATACAGTAAGCGTTAATATCGGTACTTCGTTTACTGTTGTAAATAATGTACAATATGCATTAAAAGCTTACACTTCAAATCCTAACTCTTCGTTAGATCCAAATAGAGGAAATGATACAATTACTTCAACTATAGCTACTCCAATGAGTGGAACTTATACTATTGGAGCTACTGCATCTGATTATACTACATTTAACAATGCAGTTGCTGCATTACAATTACGTGGTGTTGCTGGTCCAATAACATTTAACGTAAGAACAGGTGTTTATACTGAATCGGTTAATTTACCAACAGTTACAGGTATGTCAGCTACTAATACAGTAACTTTCACTTCGTTGGCTAACAACAGAGATTCAGTGAGAATGGAATGGAATTCGAATACAGGAAATGCGTTTGTATTACAGTTTGCAGGTAATTTTTACACTGTAAATGCAATGACAATCCGTTCTACTTCTACTTCGGTAAATAACAGTGGTGTTAACATTGCTGGTAATGCTTCGTTCGATACTTTAAGCAATTGTAATGTAAGAATGCCGGTTTATCTTTCAAGTTTTGTTTTCTGTAGTTATTCAATTAATGCAGCTACAGTAACTGGAACAGGTATGGCATTTATAAATAACAAAATTGTTGGTTCTTATTACGGACCTTACTATTTTGGTAACAGTACTAACCGTCCTAGTTATACTTACTTTAAAAATAATACTTTTGATAGTTCGTATTATTCACCATTCTATTATTTATATTATACTAAATACACCACTTTTGATGGCAATAATTTTATATCTAGAGGAACATCTGTATCAAGTACAACAAATTATATGTATTGGTATTACAACGATTCAGCTTACAAATTTATTAATAATAAAGTTGATTTTGCGGCAGGTATATCAGTTTATTGGTACAACTATTACAAAGCAGCTATACCAGCAAATAGAGGTTTAGTGGCGAACAATGCAATAAATGCACAAGGATTACTTTACCTATATTTTGGAAACTCAGTTACTTCTAATTTAGATTTTTATAACAATACATTTAATATGGGAACAGGTTACTTTTACTTGGCTAATTCCGGATTAACTAGTATTAACTTTAGAAATAATATATTTAGTGGAACTGGAGCATATCCGTTTTATTTAACCGCTGCTCCAAGTGCCTCAATTATTTCTTCAAATTATAATAATTTCTTCTCAACAGGAAGTACAACACCAATTTATGCTGGTACAACCTTTACTCTTAATGCTTATAAAACAGCTTATCCATTGTTTGAAAGAAATTCTGTTTCATTCAGACCTGCTTATACTTCAGCAACCAATTTAGTGCCAAATCCTAGTGATACAGCAATTTGGTTAATGAATGGTAGAGGAGATTTTGTTACTAGCATAGTTCCAAGAGACATCAATGGTGATTTACGTCCAGCAACTGTAGCTGATGGTGCTCCTGATTTAGGTGCTTACAATGTAACTCCAGCTGCAAATACATTGGCTCCAAGAGCAGTTGCTAATCCTTTAGCTCCAACTGCTGGTACTAGTCAAGTATTTACTGTAGGTTTTGATACCGTTGCAACTATAACTTGGGATGCGTTTACAACTCCTCCAACTTCTATTGATGTTCGTCAATATTCAGGTAGAGCACCTTTATTAATTGGAACTACTCCAAATTATATGAATTTTTATACTGATATTCAAGCCCCGGCTGGAACTTACTTATACGATATAAAATTAAATTACCGCGATAATTGGATGGGAACAATGTATACTACTTTTGGATTTACTGAAGCTGACTTACGTTTAGCTAAGAAAGATGCTGCTACTGCTTGGAGTACAAATACAGGTAGTGTTGTTGATTCATCAATGAATACATTAACTGGATCTGGATACACTAACTTCTCTTGGTTTACTGGTTCTGATTTATTCAACCAATTACCTGTTAAGTTAACTACTTTCAATGGTAAATTAGTAAACGCTGATGCAATTTTAAATTGGAATACTGCTAGTGAAATTAACGCTAACTCATTTGTAGTAGAACGCTCTATTGATGGTGTTAACTTTGAAGGATTAGGAAAAGTGAAAGCTGCTGGTAATTCATCATCGTTAAAATCGTACAAATATGCTGATGTAAATGCTTTGGCTTTAGTAAATAAATTTAGTGTAGTTTATTACCGTTTAAAAATGGTTGACAACGATGGTTCATTTGAATATTCAAAAACTATTGAAGTTAAAACTGATGCTGATACTAAAGAAAGTGTTAAGGTTAATCCAAATCCGTTTACTAACGAGTTAACTGTATCTATTGAAACTTTAGTTGATTCTAAAGCAACATTAGAGGTAGTTGATATTAATGGTAGAGTTACATTAACTCAAAACGTAAATGTAACAAAAGGTACATCGGCAATTAATGTTGATGGAATTGAAAAATTAAAGCAAGGTGTTTACTTTGTAAGAGTTTCAACTGATTTAGGTACTCAAGTATTTAAATTGATTAAAAACTAATAAAAGTATAATCACTTAAACCAATAAAGGCTGCTGTAGTAATACAGCAGCCTTTTTGTTTTTTTTGGGGTTGGTAAGGGTAACTGGCTTCTAGCTTCTGGCAACTGGCAACTGGCAATTAGCTTCTAGCAACTGGCTTCTAGCTTCTGGCAATTAGCTTCTAGCACTTGGCAAGTTGAAAGTGAATACAGCAACAATCGTCTTGCTGAGGCACGAAGCATCTTTATAAGGAGCGGAAAATAAACAACACCTTGTAAAGTTCCTTCTTTCGCTTAGGCTTCTAGCAACAGGCTTCTAGCACTTGGCAACATTAAAGTGAAAGCAGCAGCAATCGTCTTGCTGAGGCACTAAGCATCTTTATAAGGAGCGGAAAATAAACAACAACTTGTAAAGTTCCTTCTTCCGTTTTGTCGGAATTAAGATGAACGCTCCCGCACCTTGTAAACAAACGAATCCTTCAAAACAGAGTCATGCTGTAAGCATCTTCTTAGCTATAAAAGATTGCATTCCATTAACTAAACTATTTCAATAACCAACCTTCAATAACCAACCTTCAATAACCAACCCGCAATAACCAACTCGCAATAATCAACCCTTAATAAAAAATCAATCTCTAAACAAAATAGAACTATCACCATAGCTTAAAAACCTAAAATTATTGTTTAAAGCATAATAGTATAAATCTTTCCAGTCTTCGCCTACAAATGCTGAAACTAAAAGTAAAAGTGTACTTTCTGGCTGATGAAAATTGGTAATTAATACATCGGCAATTTTTATTTTGTAAGGTGGAGCAATTATTATTTGTGTGTTTCCTGCAATTGAATTTATTTTTTTATAATCCATCCAACTTAAAATGGTTTTTAAAACTTCTTTTTTTGAAGGTAAATTTATCGAAGTTTCATAAGGTTCCCATTGGCCTATTTCTATTGAATTAATATTATCCCAATTGTTTTTATTTTCAATTAATTTAACTCCAAACCAATACAAACTTTCTATTGTTCTTAATGAAGTGGTGCCAACTACAATAATATTGGCTTTGTTTTCAACTGTTTTAAGCAAGGTATAAACCAACTTTTTTTCAATTACTACATTTTCCTCATGCATTAAATGATTGGCCATTGTTTCGGCTTTTACCGGTTTAAAAGTACCTGCACCCACGTGAAGTGTTACATAATCAACACTGATATTTTTTTTAAGCAATTTTTCAAAAACTTGTTTTGTAAAATGTAAACCAGCAGTTGGAGCAGCAACCGAACCTTCAAATTTTGCGTAAATGGTTTGGTATCTATTTTCATCTTCTTCATCGGCTTCCCTATTCATGTATGGAGGCAACGGAAGTAAACCAGCATGGTATATTACATCGGCAAATGCAAAGTCGCCATTCCACGAAATTTTTACTATAAATGAATCTAAATATTGTTTTTTTCGTTCGGCAATTAAAGTTACTTCAGTATTATTTATTAAAAATGTTTTGTTTAATATACCTTCTTTCCATTTTTTATTGTTACCAATTAATGCAGCCCATTCGCAACTTTTTGTTTGCGTAAAACTTAATACCGCTTCAGCAGGATTTATAGGCTCTAAACACATTATTTCAATTTTTGCACCACTCTCTTTTTGAAATAAAATGCGTGCATGAATTACTTTTGTATCGTTAAAAATAAAAGCATCGTTTTCATTTACTAAATTACTTATTTTGTTAAAAATAGTTTCAGTTATTTGTCCATTTTTGTATATTAATAATTTACTTTTATCTCTTTCTTTTAAAGGATGTTGGGCAATTTTTTCTTCGGGTAAATGATAACTGAAATCAGCAATTTTTAATTCTTTTGGATCCATGTTTATAAATAAAAAAAGCAGAGCTATAACTCTGCTTTATGCAACAATATATTTAGTATTTTAAAAAGGTAAATCTTCATTCATTACTTCACTTGGAGAAGGATTTGAATTAGTTGTAGTAGGAGGAACGGTTGGCGAAGATTCATTTGGGTTTTTCCCGCCTAATAAAGTAAAGTTTTGAACCCTTACTTTAATCCTAGTTTTTTCAACTCCTTCTTTGTCTTTCCAAGTTTCAGTTTTTAATTTTCCTTCCACATAAACTTGATTTCCTTTTTTTAAATACTTTTCGGCTATTTTAGCTTGGTTATCCCACATTTCAATATTGAACCATTCTGTTTCAGATCTGCGCTCACCGTTTTTATCTGTAATGGTTTCATTTGTTGCCAACGAAAATGTAGCCACTACTTTTTGATTGTCTAGGTATTTTAATTCAGGATCTCTTCCTAAATTTCCAATTAAAATAATTTTGTTGTACGACATAATTATAAGGGTTTTAAATTAAAATATTTGATGTTGCAATTTATCATTTGTAATTAATTTTTCAAGCAATCGAGGAACAGCATATTTTTTTATTTCACTTAATGGCACTTCAATATAGTTTTCAGCTAATTGAGGTTTTTTATTACATGTAATTTTCCAAAATGAAGCATTTAAAGTTTGGTGAGTTAAAATATGTTTGTATTTAACAATAAAATTAATGTTTAATTTAGTTTTTTTATCAAAAATTTTATTTTCTATTAAATAATTGAAAACATCGTTTTCGTTTTCAAGCAAAATGTTTTCAAGTAAAGGGAATTCAAAAAGTCCTTCCCATATATCGTTTGGTCCTCGCTGAGTGATGTAAGTTAAATTATGTAATTCAAATATAAAATAATTGAATAACCTGGTTTTATTTTTTACTTTTTTTATTTTAATGGGTAAATTTTTTTGTTCATTATTTTCAAAAGCAAAGCAATTGTTTTGTAAAGGACAATTATAACAATCTGGATTTAGAGGTTTACAAATTAATGCCCCTAATTCCATCATTGCTTGGTTATGAATAGCAGCATTGTTTTCTACTAAAAAATCTTGCGCAATTTTCGAAAATTCATTTTTACCAGAATTAGAATTTGTATCGGTGTAAGTTCCAGTTAATCTAGCTAATACTCTAAATACATTGCCATCAACCACTGCTTTTTTTTCATTGTTCGAAAATGATGCAATGGCAGCAGCAGTATAAGGGCCAATTCCTTTTAATTTAATTAGTTCGGAGTATGAATTTGGAAAAATACCATTTAAATTATCTCTAATTAATTGCGCGGTATAATGCATGTTTCTTGCCCTGCTGTAATAACCCAATCCTTGCCATAGTTTTAAAATATCATTTAAACTTGCATTGGCAAACTCATTTATATTATTAAAGTTTTGAGTAAATTTAATATAATAAGGTAAACCCTGTTCCACCCTTGTTTGTTGTAATATTATTTCGCTTAGCCAAATTTTAAAAGGATCATTGGTATTTCGCCAAGGTAAATCTCTTTTATTAATATTATACCAATTGTACAGGCTTTTATGCATTTATATTTGTTATTAATTTTTTAAGAAAAAACGATTACAAAATAACCATAAATTTTAGTTACATGATTAATAATTGTAAAAGGTTAAATAAAAAATATTAAATTCGCTTTTGTAATAATATAGTATTCAGTAAAATAGGGTGTATAATAAGTAAATAAAAAAAAAATAAATTTTTTTCAATAATTTAAATATCAATTTTATACATTTGCAACCCTTGTTTAATTAAGTAAACGTATAAAATTCATTAAATCAATAGTATAAATAACATGACAAAAGCAGAAATTATCACAGAGATTTCAACAAAAACAGGAATTGACAAATTGCAAGTACAAGAGTCAGTAGAATCATTTTTTAAAGTAGTTCGTAACAACATGATAGAAGGTAAAAACGTGTATTTCCGCGGTTTTGGTTCTTTTATATTAAAAAAGCGTGCTAAGAAAATTGCTCGTAATATTTCTAAAAATACTGCAATGGTAATTGACGAGCATTATATCCCTGCTTTTAAACCTGCTAAAAGTTTTACCGATAAAATAAAGAAAAGCGAAGCTGTTAAAGTAAACGCAGTAAAGCGTGAAAGAGAAGCTAAGTTAGCAATGAAAGAAGACTAAATTTAATTAAAAATGCAAACCAAAAAATCGTATTTAATTATTATTATTTCGCTAATTGTATTAGCGTCAGGGCTTGCATATTTAAACTTTAGTTCTCCGGGTAATGATTTACCAATTGAAACAAGCGATTCCACAACTGTAATTTCAAAACCCTTCGATTACGATGAATATTATATTGCCGTAAGAGATACAATTGCACCAGAGTTTAAAGGTAAAATTGATAGTTTAGAAAGATTAATTAAAATTGATACCGGAAATTACCAAGCCAATGTTATATTGGCTAGATTGTATGAACAAGCGGGATTAGGGTTAATAGCAGCTCATTATGTTAATGATATAGCTAACAAATTAAATGATGAACGTTCATGGTTTAATTCGGGCTTTAAGTTTTATGATTTTGCAGCAAATACTTCAGATACAAGTGCTCAGCTTTACGCATCAAAAAAAGCCATTGCATCATTTGAAAAAGTTATTGCAATAAATGACCTTAATTTGGAAGCTAAAAATGCTATGGCTATTTGCTACGTTCAAAACGACTTAGATGTAATGGCTGGTGTTCAACTATTAAAAGATGTAATTAAACGCGATTCTAACAATGTGCAAGCCAATTATACATTGGGCATGTTAAGCAGAAGAAGTGGACAATGGGAAAAAGCTAAAATTCGTTTTGAAAAATTGGCTCAGCTAGATCCTTTAAATAGTGAAGCTTATTTTTACTTGGGTGAGGCTTACAGTAGTTTAAATATGAAAAAAGAGGCCATAATTGCTTACGAAACATGTATGAATTTGATTCCTAACGAAGAATCAAAAAATGAAATAAAAAAATTAATAGAAAATCTTAAACAAACAAATAAATAATATGCCAAGCGGTAAAAAAAGAAAAAGACATAAGATTGCAACGCACAAACGTAAAAAACGTCTAAGAAAAAATAGACATAAGAAAAAATAATTAATTTTATTTTTTGTAATCTTAATGGCCAACCGCTTTCGGGTAAACCGGTTAATGGCTTCAAACTATTAAAACTTAATCAAAAGTGTATTTTTACCTTTGATTAAGTTTTATTGTTTTAAAATAGTAAGTTTAACTTTATTATTTTAATAAACAAAACTTCCCAATCAATTACCAACTAACTATCGAAAAATCTCAACCTAAGTAATTGAATATATTAAAAAGGGAACAAATTAAAAAGTGAGTAACGAAATAATAATAAACGCAGACCAAACAGGCAATGTACATATTGCCTTAATGCGTGATAAGAAATTAATAGAACTTCACCACGAAAAAGCAGACAATGCTTTCTTAGTAGGTGATATATATTTTGGAACAGTAAATAAAATAATGACTGGGTTAAACTCAGCATTTATTGATGTAGGGCACGAAAAAGATGCTTTTTTACATTACCATGATTTAGGACCACAAATACAGTCACTTCAAAAATGGATTAAGCTTGTTAGAAATGGCAAGCAAACCTCACGTATTGAAAACGATGTAATGGAACCTGATATAGAAAAGCATGGTAAAATTGGCACTTTACTTAACAGATTTCAGCAAGTAGTTGTTCAAGTTGTAAAAGAACCAATATCAAACAAAGGTCCTCGTTTATCGAGTGAATTAAGTTTACCTGGACGATTTATTGTATTAATACCATTTGATAACAATATATCAATATCGAAAAAAATTGTAAAGCACGATGAACGCAATAGACTTAAAAAGCTAATGCAAACCATAAAGCAGCCTAACTTTGGTGTAATTATAAGAACTAACGCAGAAGGGGTTAGTGTTGAAGAATTACAGAAAGATTTAGAAGAATTAATGGCTAAATGGGAAGTGGTTTTTGTACAATTAAAAAATGCAAGCCCTCCCCAAAAACTTTTAGGTGAAAGTGAAAGAACTTTGACTTTAATAAGAGATTTAGTAAATGAAGATTTTACCGGAATTCATGTTAACGACAGTTATTTATATAGTGAAATTAAAAACTATATAAAATCGAAAAGTCCTCAATTAGAAAAAATTGTAAAACTTCATACAGGCAAAAACTCTATTTTCGATCAATTTGATGTAGAAAAACAAATTAAAGCGAGCTTTGGAAAAGAAGCGAACTTTATGGGTGGCTGCTACTTAATTATAGAGCATACAGAGGCCATGCACGTAATAGATGTTAACAGTGGAAACACAAGTGCGCGCAATGAAGCCCAAGAAGACAATGCTTTAAGAATAAACTTGGAAGCGGCAACTGAAGTTGCTCGCCAATTAAGGTTGCGAGATTTAGGTGGAATAGTTGTTGTTGATTTTATTGACCAAAGAACTGCGGGTAACCGAAAATTGGTTTACGAAAAGCTGAAAGAAGAAATGAGAAGCGATAGAGCAAAACATAAAATTTTGCCTATGAGTCCATTTGGTTTGGTTGAAATTACTCGCCAAAGAGTAAGGCCTGAAATGAATGTAGTGACTACTGAAAAATGCCCAACTTGTAACGGAACAGGCGAAATTCAAAACAGTGTGGTTCTTCTTGATGAAATTGAAAATCAAGTAAAATATTTGATAGAAAATGTGCGTCATAAAGGATTTAGTTTGGAGTTAAATCCATACTTAGCTGCCTATTTTATTCATGGTGGAATTAAATCACCGCGAATGAAATGGTTTATAAAGTATAAACGCTGGATAAAAATAAACAAAGTAAACACCCTTTCAATGGTTGATTACCGTTTTATTGATAAAGACGGTGAAGCAGTAGTATTTTAAAAAAATGATTGTTTGTGACGCTTCGCTTAAATACCAACAATGGCATTAATAAATAATAATAACAAATAAAAAAATCCGTAAAGTTCATTCTTTACGGATTTTTTTGTTGATACTGTAAATTCGAGTGATATTTTTTCCAAAAAACAATGAAAATGAAGTGTAATGCTATGTGTCCTTGTTAAAAAAACAAAAGTTGAACCACATAGGCACAGAGTAAACATAGCCTATAAACTATGTAATCTATGTTTCTATGTGGTTTTTAGTTTTTTTGAAATAAGCAGTTTTCATAAAAGTCATTGTTAGTGTTGGTGAGAACCTACTTTGTTCTCGACTAAGTTTGAAATGTCTTATTCTTCTTCCTCACCAACTTTTTCCATTTCTATTTTAAAATCTGAACTGGCGTAATAGTTTTTGGTAAACTCACACCAATGGCAATCGGCCTTGCCGCAACCATTGCTAAATTCTTTTGCTTTTATTTTTGTGTAAGCAAAATCTATTTGTACTAAAACAGTTTCAATATCTGATGGAGAAATGGGTACTTTTACTTTATTGAAATTATTAGTTTTTTTATCCGGTTCTACAAAATCAAACTCACAAGTACGCATCTCCCAATTTTGTGTTTTTGGGTCTTTATCGTAATCCATCAATATTTTGTAAAACACTGCTTGTCGCCAATAATCACCACCAAATTTATCTTCAAATTTTGGTTCTTTATTGTCTGCTTCGTCCTTAACTAAATTTTCAGGATTTGGTGATTTAAACTTTTCTCGTGCATTTTCAATATTGCCCGTTTTGTAATCTACCACGTTTACAATATTGCCATCAAATTCCAACTTATCAAGTTTTCCATTTAAAGGAACATTTTTAACAACAACATTTTTCAAACTGCGTTCTACACTCGTAATTTTATTCCAATCATTAATGTATTTGCTATAATATTTTGGTAAAAATTGTTCGCCATATTCCATGCGAAGTTTAAATTCTTGTGGAGTAAAATTCTGCTCATTTCTGCGCATAAACCAAGCAAAATCCTTTAACATTTCTTCAGCAGTAGCAAATGTTTTCTCATCATTGCTATTCATGTTTCTGAACAATTTTTCTAAAGCATAATGAACGGCACTTCCAAAAGTCATGCTGGCACTTAAAGGCGCAGGCACTTTAATTAAACTGTTAAAGTAAAATGCAGTTGGACATTTTAAATATGAACTTAAATGCGTTACACTCAAGGTATATTTTTCCAATAATTCATTCACAAAATCATTGTTAAATAACTGGTCGGCTGCTTGGTGTTTTTGGCTTTGCCAAACTATTAATTCAAAGTTTGTTAAATCATTATCATTCACTGCATAATTGCTCGTTTTAATTCCTGCAAACTCTTCTAATTCTGCTAAAAATTGACTTTTTTCCAACTCTTTGCTATTGTTATCATGTGTTAAATAACTTAAGTTCAATTGTTTTTTAGCACGTGTCATACCTACATAAAACAACCTGCGTTTTTCCTCTAAATCATTTTCTTTATTGATTTCAAATAAAGTATCGGGCAATGAATAACTGCTTTGTTTTCGAGCTTTTTCCCACACATTCGCATTGATGCCAATCATAAAAACATGTTCAAATTCCAACCCTTTTGATGAATGCGTGGTAATAAAATTTACGCCATCTAAATTATAAATCAAGCGCTGCGAAGGCAATTGAATTCCTTCTTGTTCCATGGTATCAATGGTATTTACCAAATGCTTTAAAGCTGTTTTGGTATTGCGAACACACTCACTTTTTACAAAATCGAAAAAGGTGTGAAGCAATTGCATATTATAGGCTCGTTCATCACTTTGCAAAGCTTCAAAAAGCAAACCACTATCGTTTATTATTTCTTTTATTAAATGCTGTAAAGTTAAGTTTGCTGCACTGCTTATCCATTTTTCAATCAGTGTAGAAGCATTTACAAAAAGCTCATTTACCTTTTTATCTTCAATAAAAATACTTGGTTTTGGGTCAATAAAGTTTTGTTTCAAACCTTGTCGCCACCCAGTTTTTTCCCAAACCACATCTTTTTGATTGTTCAAATCGTTCATTTTATTGGCAAACCTTGCCAATTCAATGGTTGGTAAACGAAAGAAATTGTAATGCAAAATTTCGAATAACAAATACTCGCCACTATGCGCTTTTGTTAGTTCATGATTGATATATCTTAAAATAGTAACCAATTTTTTGATCAACATTTCATCAAAAGCATTGGCTCTTTTTCGAGTATTTATTTGAATATTGTGGTGCTGTAACCATGCAATTAAATCTTCGGCTTGCTTATGGTTATGGAACAAAACTGCAATTTCATTTAAAGGAACACCTTGCTCTTTTAAAGCCATTATTTGCATAGCGATATGTGTGCTTTGATGCGCTTCATTTTGATAAGCAAATATGTTTGGTGGAGACGATAAAGAAGCGAATTTTTCGTTGCTTGCCAGCAATGTTTTATCAGGATTTATCCTTGATTCTTTATTCAATTTAATAAGTGAATTGCTTGCATCTAAAATTACTTGACTACTTCTATAATTTTTCACTAAATCAACTTGCGTTAATCCTTCATCTTCATATTTAGCTTTAAACTGCTTTATGTTTTCTGTATTCGCACCCTGAAAACGGTAAATGGATTGATCGTCATCTCCCACAGTAAACAAATTGGGCTTTTCAACTTCTTTCACCAATTGGTTTAAAATTTCATTTTGTGCACCACTTGTATCCTGAAATTCATCTACTAAAATATATAAATATTTTTCTTGATAAGTAGCTAAAATATCGGGTTGAGTATTGAATGCATCAATTACCCATAAAATCATATCAGCAAAATCGTAACGATTGGTGTGTTTTAACTTTGCTTGATAGGTTTCAAAAGTAGCTGAGGCAGCGCGTAAAACTTGCATTTTTTGCACTTCTTTATCGTAAGCAGCTTGCTTTAAATCGCCAGCATTAAACTCTTTGTATTTTCGTTTGTATACAAACTCATCGCGGGTTTTGATGTCTTCTAAATAAGTATCAATTTTGCTACTAATTAAAGCTGCGCTCCAATTTTCGCGCTTCATGGCTTGATACAAATTCAACAATCGATTTGTTTCATAATAAATATCGCCAGTGTATCGTTTCAGCGGATTTTCAGCTTCAAACTTGTCAATGATTTCATGCACCAAATTTATTTGTTCTAACTCGCTGATTGCATCTAAACTTCTAATTCCAAAATAGTCTAAGTTATCTTGAATAACTGCATTGCTAAAAGCATGAAAAGTAAAAATATCAATTCTATAAGCATCTGTTCCAATAATATCTATCAAGCGTTTGCGCATGGCAATGGTTCCTGCATCGGTATAAGTCAGGCACAAAATACTTTCTGCTGTGGTATCGGTTTGGGTTAAAATATTCGCAATTCTAGTGGCTAATATTTGTGTTTTTCCTGTTCCTGGCCCGGCTATCACTAGCATAGGACCATCAATTTGTTCTACAGCCTTGCGTTGCTCTGCATTCAATTGATTTAATAAATCGGTAAAAGGGATTTTTGTTTGTGGCATGTGCAATAATAAATAGGAATGTTGGATTTTGGATGTTGAATTTTGGATAAAAATACAGCCACAAATTACACAGAATATTTAACCACAGAGTTCACAAAGGTTTTTCACAGAGAGCACAAAGAAATATTGCCACAGATTGCAAAGATTACAGAGAAAAATCAACCGCAAAGGTCACTAAGGTTTACGAGAAGAACGCAAAGAAAAGTTGCCACAGATTGCACAGATTACAAAGAAAAATCAACCGCAAAGGTCACTAAGGTTTGCGCAAATAACGCAAAGAAGAGTTTACACAGATTTAAGAGAAAACAAAGATTATTTTAAAGTTAATGAGTATTTATTATAACTATATTTTGGTGGTAAATTAGCTATTGAAATAATACTTAAACAAGTACTTATAAGTGTAATGGGAAAAGTAATAAACCCAGCAAACTGAGCTGCTTCATTATTAGGAGTATTTTTTTTATTAATGGAATAAACCATTATAACAGTTGAAAACACGGCAATGGCAGTTGAAAAACGAGCAAATAAATGTCTTGAATGATATGAGTTATTATGAAATTGAATAAATTTTAAATCACTATATAAACAGTTGTTTTCATTTGTTTGATTTAACTGAGATTCAAAAAATAATGAATCGCCATTTACTCTTTCCAAAACCAATGTTTTTGATGTTTGGTTTTTAAATTTACAAGTAACTTTTATTGGCAATTTGAAAAGTTGAGCATTAGTTACATTATTTGAATTAGCTGTCAAAATAATGGTTTGCTGTCCATTGCAAACAATAGTAAATAAAAGTAAGAATATAAAGTAAATAACTAGTTTCATATTAATAAAAACTCCATTTGGTTTTGGTGTTGTATATTTTATTAGCACTTTTAAATTGATAACTAGTTAATTTTACAAAAGATGCACTAGCTATTAAGTAAACTAATACATCTCCTGATTGTCCAGCATCCATAAAAAATGCAAAAGAAAGTAAGCTTGTTACAAAAGAACCAGTATATAATAATGAGGTAGTAAAATTGGAATGAACTCTAACTAACGAAATACTTTTCACATCAATTTTCAAAGTATCATTTTTTTTTAAAACTGTTAAATAAGGAAATTGATACTTTAAAACATTACCTTTAATTTTTATTAATCCACTGTCCGTTTGATATTTAAGGATTAAATTTTTGGGTATTTTTATTTTTATCTTATCTAAAGAATTATTCTTTTCTAAAGTAATTGTTTGTCCATTTAGGTTAAAACAACAAGAAGTTAAAAGTATAAAAAAAAGAAATTTATTTAACATAAATCCTCCATTTTTTTGTGCTAAAACTTTTTGGCAATTTATTTATAAGAGCAACCGAAGTAATAATAGAAATTGCACTTATCGGGATACCAAAGAAAATAGCTAAAAATTTAGTTGGATCACCTGCATCAGTTGATTGGTGGAAAAAACCACCAATAGTTAGTGGTGTTAAAAATAAAGACATACTAGTAAAAAATGTGAATGCTGATTGAACTATAAAATCACTTTTTTTAGGAAAATTGACATCAGAAATATTGCTTAAAGCGCAATCATAATTTTCTGGTTGATTGTAATATTTTTTGAAGAAAAAACTGTCATTAGATACTCTTTCAAGTAATAATTCTTTGTATCCTATATTTTTAAAAATGATATGAACAACAGCTGGTAACTTAACTGACTTTAAATTTCCATTGCTAATTTTTTCAATAAAAACTGTTTGTTGAGCGTTGCAAAGCAAAAGACAAAAGTAGAAAAAAGATGATAATAATAGTTTTAACATATATCAAATATAATTATGTATTGAATAAAACAAAAAAAAGTTATCACAGTTTTTTTAGATTTTTTAACCGCAAAGTTCACAAAGGTTTTACGAAAAGAGCGCAAAGAAGAGTTGCCACAGATTGCACAGATTTTTTTAACCACAGAGTTCACAAGGGTTTTCACAGAGAACACAAAGAAAAGTTGCCACAGATTGCACAGATTACAAAGAAAAATCAACCGCAAAGTTCACAAAGAAAAGTTGCCACAGATTGCA
>JBAXCN010000036.1:0-31179 GCA_037141455.1 Bacteroidota bacterium | reverse complement strand
TCCTTTACAGCCATTTCTTATCTTTAAATTTAAATTCATTTTATTGTTTTTTTCTGTTATACATTCATACGCTTTATAAAATATTTTAGAACTTTCATTTGTAAAATTTATCAATTTTTTTAAATATTATTTTTTAAATACTTTAAAATGATTAACATTGACTTTTAAAAAATAAGTTATGAAAATAAAAATTACTCTATTAATGCTACTAATTAGCATTTTTAATTTAACACTAAGAGCACAGCAGCTGCTCACCGAAAATTTTGATTATACTCCTTCAACTCCTTTAACAGCAAATAATTGGCCTCAAATTGGTGCAACAGCAACTTTACCAATTACTGTCTTAACTTCAGGATTATCGTATTCGGGTTACACACTTTCAAACATTGGAAGATCAGTTAGAGTTGATTCCACTGGGCAAGATGTTTACCGCGATTTGTATAACAATACTACTTCGGGTAACTTGTATACTGCTTTTATGCTCAATGTATCGAGTGCAACTTTAGCTGGTGATTATTTTTATGCTTATTTACCTCAAAATTCAACTTCTAATTACACAGGTCGTTTGTTTTTAAAAGCAGCCAGGGTTTCAGGTTATTATTTTATAGGCATTTCTAAAGGTGCTGTTGGTGTTGCCGAATCAGTTGTTTATAGCACCGATAGTTTTCAAACAAATACTACTTCATTGGTAGTTTTAAAATATCAATTTAATACAGGAACAACGCCAAACGACAGTGTAATTTTGTATAATTTTACCGGCATTATTCCTTCTACTGAACCTAACAGAAATGTAGCAGCTACAATTGGCGGTACAACTGCAGATGCAACAGCTCTTGGAAGAGTAGCTTTAAGACAAGGAACCAATACTAGTGCACCTAGATTATTTATTGACGGAATTAGGGTTGCCAATACTTGGGCTGATTTATTTAATGCCACTATCAATATTCAACCTTCCGTTTTTAGTGTTGCTACATTTAATAGTACTACCACTTCTACCATAATAAATTGGAGTAAAAACTCCAATTATAACGATACTTTTATGAGTACTTTGGTTTTTGTAAAACCACTTTCTGCAATAAACATTGGTACTCCTACACTTTCCGATACTGCTTATACTGCAAATAGCAATTACAGTTTATCAACATCGTTTTATCAAAACGATGGAGCTGCTAAATGTGTTTATAAAGGCGATTTAAATACAGTTACTGTAACAGGTTTAAGCCAAAATACTTTATACCATGTATCGGTATTAGTTGTAAGAAATGCTGATAGCTTATATGCTGCACCTGGTTCTACAAGTGTAACTACAGTATCCTCTGCTCCTAATCCAATTTCGGGTTTAAATTTTACTAATATTGGTCAAAATAGTGCAACTGCAAGATGGAATAAACCAACTGCTTATAATAATGCAAACCATACTATTGTAGTATTTGCTAAACCAGCATCAATTATTAATTTAGGCACACCTAATACCAACCCAAATTTAATTACAGCCGATTCAAATTTTGCAGGAAATGGTTCAAAATTAGCCATTGATACAGCAGCTATTTGTATATATAAAGGCGATTCAACTTTTGTAAATATTTCGGGTTTAAATCCTGCTGTAACTTACCATATTACTGCATTTGCAATAAACAATATTGATTCTAATTATTCTGTAAGAATATCAGGATCATTTTTAACCAACGGCTTAGGTCCTGCTCCTGTGCTTACACCTACTTTTTTAGCACTTTCAAATACAAGTGCAAGAATTGGATGGACAAAAAATACTGGTTACAGCAATGCAGGTTTTACAACTTTGGTTTATTTAAAACAAACAACCGCAGTTACACAAGGAACTCCAAGCAATGGAATTACAATGGTTACTGCAAACGATAGTTTTGAATTAGGTACTAAATACCAAAACGATTCAATGGCATTTTGTGTATTGAAATCAGATACAAATTTTATAGTAGTAAATAATTTGAGTTCATCTACTCAATATCATGTATTAATTTATGTTGTTAGAGACTTAGATTCAGTGTATTCGAATTCGAGTATAGTAAGTGGAACAACAAAAGCTCCAGCTCCGTTAAATGTAGATAGTGTTTTATTTACAGGATTAACTTCAACTACTGCAAGAATATCTTGGAAGAAACCAACATCTTATTCAAATGTAACAAACACTACTTTGGTATTTGTAAAAGCAGTATCGGCCATTAACCAAGGTACACCTTCACGAAACTCAGCACCAATACAACCAAGTACAAATTTTACTAGCACTTTCAGTACCCGCTATCAAAATGATACAGCTGCAAAATGTGTTTTTAATGCGGACACCAATTTTGTAACAATAACAAATATTAATAGCTTTACTACTTACCATGTATTAATTTATGTAGTGCGCACTGCCGATTCTACCTACTCAACTCCAGGAGTTACAGCAACAGGTTCTGCTTTGCCTTTTGTATCGGCAATAAACTATAACATAAGCCAAATAAATAAGGTAAATACTGTTACTGGTGTTCCCGATTCAAATAATGTAAGAGCAAACTTAAAAGGTATAGTTTATGGAATAAACCAGAGAAATGCAGTGCAAGGAATTCAATTTTTATTAAAAGATAATACTGGTGGAATTACGGTATTAAATACTGCTACTTTAAGTTATACTCCTAAAGAAGGTGATAGCATTTCGGTTACAGGGTTAGTATCTTCAACTAGAGGATTATTAATATTAACAACTTTAGATAGTTTATCGGTTTTAGCAACTGGTAAAACTATTAATACCCCATTTACAGTTACTGTTTTAAACGAAACATCTGAAAACAATTTAATTCAATTAAACAGTGTTAAATTTTTAACCAAACCATTTGGAACCAATTGGCAGGCCAATCAAACGTATCAAATATTAACACCATTAAACGATACTTTTGCAATTAGAGTGTACCAAACAAGTATTTTAGCTAATACCCCTTTACCTACTTCTGATTATTTTTCAGTAATAGGATATGGTGCTCAAGTTTCAAATAACAATGCACCATTTCCATTCATTGGTTACCAAATATTGCCAAGGAGTTCAAGCGATATAATTCCATTTATAGCATTAACTAGGTTTAATTTTACAAGCCATAGCAATAGCGATATTGTTGAAATTAAAGGCGATCCAGCTCAAGTTTTAAATTTAAAATGGACCAAAAGTGCAAACGATATTTCTATTGCTCCAGCCACATATAATTTGTTCTTAGATACTTTAGCAGGTAATTTCAGAAATCCAATTGCATCATATATTTCTAAAAATAGCGGAGCAGATTCATCGGTTTCTTTAACTTTTGCGCAATTAAGAACATTGTTAAATTCGTTAGGATATGTTAATTCTCAAACAGCAACAATTAAATTTAGGGTTACTGCAAGTTCAGGTCCGTTTAATGCATCATCCGATACCTTATTTTTATTTTTAACTTTAGGAAATGGATTAAGTATTAACAATAGTAACAGCAATAATTTAAATGTATATCCAAATCCATTTACTAATAATATAAGCATACAAATGCCTAACATTACAGCTAAAAGTGTAGATGTAGAAATAGTAGATATTACTGGTAAAATTATTTATAGCGAAAATGTTTTAACAAATTCATTAAACGAAGTAAATGTGAATACCAATGCCTTAACAAAAGGAATTTATGTTTTAAAAATACTTAACGATAACCAAGTATTTACTAAAAAAATTATTAAAGAGTAAATACTTTTAATTTTTAAAAAAAAGAGGCTGATTTTTAATTAAACAGCCTCTTTTTTGTTTTATTTGCTTTTAATAATAACACTTACTATTTTTTATAAAATGATTAAAAAAATAATAATTTTAACAGTTGTATTTTTCAAGTTTACTATGGTAAACGCGCAGTTTGTAGCTCCATTAGAAGGAGATTATTTAAATTATACCGATATTATTTTTGAAGTTGAACAAATTGCAGATGCCAATAATTATTTATTTACTTTTTACGAGTGCAATAAAAGAGGTGAAAATTGTAAGGAAATAAAAAAGGTAAAGTCAAAAATTAGAGCAATTAAAGTATATAGTTTTTTTAATTTTAATAAAACATATAAATGGGACTTTACTGCTTTTAAAAATAAAATAGAAATTTACAAATCAAGATCAATTACGTTCCAAACAGGCAACAGTGCACTACTCGATTCAAATATTCAAAAATGGGAATGGGCTATAAAAAACAAGAAAAGAAAAAACGGAATATTATTAATTGATGGGTTAAAACTAGCATTAAACATGCAAGGCAAACCTGTATTTTATTTAAATTATAATTTTGACCATACAGTAAGAGATATAAATATAACTAAACAAGGAACAGTTACTTTGGTTGATAATAGATTGGGTGAAATAAAAGAAGTTTCGCTAAAAGGCGAAATGCTATGGATAGGCCCTGAAGTGGGAAATAGAGAAAATATGGAGGGTGACAAATTTCACCATGAATTTGAAAAATTACCCAACTTAAACTATTTAGTCGCGGGAAAACGCAAACTCGAAAACATGGAAACCAATTTCAGTTTTAACAATATTTCAAACAAAACAATATGCGAAACCATTATTGAATTTGATGCCGAAAAAAATGAAGTTTGGCGCTTTAATTTATTGCCCGAACTTAAAAGGCAGTTTAATATAGCACCTACTTCTCAAATGTTTAATCCTGATAGATTAGGACACCTAAACGGACTAGCATTTGATGACAAAAACAATATTATTTATGCAAGTTTTAAAACCTTCAGTTCTGTTTTTAAAATAGATAAAGAAACCAATAGCGTAATGTATATGTTTGGAAATAAACACATCAATTTTAATGATTCTACTCAAAGTACAGCTGCTTTTCAACAACAGCATTGCCCAATATTACTGCCAAACGGAAACCTAATGGTATTAAATAATGGAACCGAAAAAACAGGTTCAGGCATAGTAGAATTAAATAACAAACCCAATTTAGATTCAACAAACGAAGTAGTAAAATCAATTTATTTTAAAACACTTTTAAAGAAAGATTTTTACACTGCTCAAATGGGTTCAGTTCAGTATATTGATAAAAAAAATGTAGTGGTTGGCCTTGGAAATGCCACTCATTTATTTGAGTTAAACACCAAAAAAAGAAAAATTAACTGGCAAATTTATACTTTCCAAAATATAAAATTTAACGAAAATGGCAAGGTTTGGAAACCACTAATTAGTTACAGAGTATATTATTACACCTCTCTTTTTCCTTATTATTTTATTGTAAACAAATTAAACAATGGATTAGAAATAGTGAACATAGGTTCTGAAAAAGAAAGATATATTGTAACGTTTTTTGATAAAGATGGAAACTTACAAACCACTAATATTATAGAGGCTTTAAAGCCTAATAAAAAAATTTATTTAAAAAATAGTAACAACTTTTCAAAAGCAATTATTAAAGAAATAAACAGTAAAAAAACAATTGAAATTTTATTTAGTGAATAAAATATCATTTTGAAATTTTACTTGTTAAAAATTTTACTTGTTAATATCATGTTTATTACCTTAGTTTGGGATACATAAAATTATACAATATGAAAAAAATTTACAGCATTTTATTACTTATTGTTTTAGTTTGTTTTAGTAAAACAAACTTTGCAACACAATTAAGTGGAACCTATACTATTAATCCCAGTGTGGCAGCAAGTACAACCAATTTCCAAAATTTTGCTTCGGCAATAACTTATTTAACTAGTGCTGGCACTAGGTCTGATGCTGGTCCATCAAATGCAAGTCCTTTTGGAGTAAGTGGGCCTGTTCAGTTTAATGTTTCTTCGGCTACATTTACCGGCCAAGTTTCTGTACCTGCTATTACCGGAACATCTACTACCAATACCGTAACTTTTAAAGGAAACGGTAGAACAAATACCATTGTAACATTTGCGGCAATTGCCACTGGTTCGCGCCATACAGTTGGTTTAAACTTATGTAACAATGTTACTTTTAGAGACATGACCATAAGTGGAACTGGTTCAACTTGGGGTTGGGCTGTTCATATTACTGGTACTAATAGTAATAACAATAAAATTAAAAACTGTTTGGTTGAATTAACAGGAACAGGTGCTACTTCTACTTCATCAAACTATGCTGGTATTGTAATAAGTGGAAGTGCTACTTCGGCTACAACTGGTGTAAGAGTTGATGGAACTGAAATTGATTCAAATACTATTTTAAATACTGGCTATGCTGGTATTATTTCTTTTGGTTTAAGCGGAAATTTACATGCAGATGAAAGAATTAGAAATAATCAAATTTTAGGAAGTGGAAGTTTTGCATGTTATTTAAGTTATCAAAATGGTATAAACATATTAGGAAACTTTATGAATTTAAGAACAAGTAATTTGTATAACTATGGAGTTTATTTGTTAAACTCAACTTCTGCAACAGGTAAAAGAGGAGTTATAAGTAATAACAGAATTATTAATTTTGGTTACCAAGGTTTATACATTGTTTCTTCAAATAATCCAGTGGGTAACAAAGGTTTGGTTAGTAACAACGTTATTGGTGGAATGGTAAAATACGATTACAGTTCGCCATTGTATTTTTCTAGCTCAAGTCAATGGACAATAGTGCATAATACAGTAAACCACGATATACCAGGAGCTGCAAGTAATTACTGTGCAGCTTATTTCACAGGTGGAAGTGGCAATGCAGTTTATAACAATATTTTTAACGAATCAAAGGCTGGTCAAGGTTTGTCTTTTTATTCTTCAGGCTCTACTGTTTTTGATACTTTAAATTATAATCTTTACAACAGAGCTGATACTTCAAATGGTGTATTAATGTATATTGGAACTAATTTAAACTCTGGTTCTTTTAGAGGAGCTAGTTCACAAAATGTTAATTCAATAGTAGCAAATCCATTATTTGTAAACGATACCAATTTAATGATTGACAATGTTTGTTTTGCTGGTATCCCAGTTGCATCTGTAACAACCGATTTTAATGGCAATGCACGATCTACAACAAGTCCTACAATGGGTGCTTACGAAGTAACCGCTTTAAATAATAACTTACAAGTTGTAACTATTACTTCTCCAATTCCACCATTAACTGCTGGATTAACTGATTTAAAAGTTCTAGTTAGAAACAATGGAAGTAATTCTGTTTCATCATTTAATTTATCGTACAGAAACAATACAAGCACACTTAGAACACAAGCTTGGAGCGGAACCCTTGCACCTTGCGATACAGTTACAGTAACTTTTACAGGAACCAATCAAATAAATATTGTAAACATAAATAGTATTTTAGTTTATTCTGATGGACCAAATAGTTCATTGGATGCAAACAGAACAAACGATACTTTAAGAACCCAATTTTATTTACCTTTAAGTGGTAATTATACTGTTGGTGGTACTTCGCCCGATTTTGCAACTCCTGCTGATGCTGTTTTTGCCTTGTATTCAGGTGGATTATCTTCTCCAGTAACTTTTGATGTAAGACCAGGAACTTATGTAGGTCAGTTAACTTTAGAAAATCCAATTGTAGGTCATTCAAGTACCAATACTATTACATTTACTGGGCAAAATAAAAATACTTGTATTATTGAATTTAACAATCAAACCAATACAACCCGCCACATTATTAAAATTGGAAGAAGCAATATTACTTTCCGTAATTTTACTATTCGTTCTTATTCTACTAATTTTGCTTGGGGCGTTCATATAAGTAAAAATGGTGTAAGTAATGTAACTATAGCCAACAACAATATTCAGTTATTAAGTACTAATGCCATTACTGGAACAAGCGACTTTTTTGGTGGTGTATTAATGAGTGGTTCAAATAATAGTATTTATTATTATGATACTTATATTTTAGATAATATTTTTATCGACTCTAACACTATTTCAAACGGTTATTTTGGAATTTATCAATATTCATATTTCTATGCTGGTTATTATAGTAATTATGGAGCTCAATCAGAAAAAATATTTATTAGAAATAATACCATAAACAACGCTTATAACCATGGAATTTATGCTGCTGGTTTAAAAGGAATTACTGTTACAAACAATACTTCATCGTTAAGAAAAAATTCAGGTTCATATGCCTATAATATATTCTTAAGTCAAATTATTTTACCTGCCGATTCATTCGATTTAATAGTTACTGGTAACAAAATGTATAACAGTAATTATATGGGTATGTATTTAGATAACATTAATGCCCGAACTACTAAAAGAGGTTTAATTAATAATAATGTTGTTGCAGGTGGATTTGTAATTAATGGTTCATATGGTATATATGGTTACACCGTAACAAATACTGATTTTTACCACAACTCATCATTAGTAGATGACGCTTCAACATCAAATTCTACTAGTGCATTTTATTTAGGCGCTGGTAGTGCTAATAGAATTAGAAATAATCATTTTGTGGTAAGTAATCCTGCTTCATTAGCAGTTCCAATATATTTGGGTTCAACTTCAGTTGTTTCTTCTGCTAGCCAATTAAATTATAATAATTATTACAGGCAAGATACTGCTTCTCCATACATTTATGTTGGTGCAAATTTAGGATTTACTGCATTTAAAGGAACATCTGGTTATAATGTTAATTCTATCAGTCGCAATCCTGCTTTTATAAATGATACAAACTTAGTAACTAACGATGGTTGTATGAATGGTGATACTATTGCTTCTGTTACAACAGATGTAAACGGTTTAACTCGTTCATCTATTCCTGATATTGGTGCATACGAAATAGCAGCAAGTGCTGATGATGCAGGTGTAACAGGTATATCTAGCCCTGTTTTTCCAGTTGCTGCTGGCTTGCAAGACATTACCATTAAATTTAAAAATAATGGAACAAACAATATTTCGAGTGTGAATGTTGGATATATTCACAATGGTGGTACGCCAAAAATAGTAAATTATTCTGCATCAACACTTGCACCATGCGATACTGCTTCAATTACATTAACTGGTACTAACCAAATAAATATTATTGCAGGTGTTACCAACACTATTAAAATATTTACTAGTGGGCCTAATTCAACTACCGACCCAAATGTAGCAAACGATACCTTGGTATTAATTTTAGGTACACCTTTAAAAGGAAATTATACCATTGGAACTTCTCCATCTAATTTCCCAACAATTGCTAGTGCACTTACTGCAATGAATATTAGAGGTGTAGATAGTGTTGTAACATTTTTAATTAAAACAGGAACTTACAATGAATCAATAAACTTGATACCAGTTTCAGGGATGTCGGCTACCAACACTGTTACATTTACTTCGTTGGCTAATAATAAAGATTCAGTACGTTTGGCATGGAATACAGGTTCAGGTAATAATTATGTATTACAATTTACAGGTAATTTTTACAAAGTAAATGCACTTACTTTACAATCAACTGCTACTTCAGGTAACTCAATTTATGGTGTGGTTATTGGTTCAAATGCATCATTCGATACTTTATCGAATTGTGCAGTAAGAATACCTTATTATTATACAAATACTTTTGCATCGAGCACATACACAGTTTATGCAAGTAACGTAAGTGGAACAGGAGTTGGTTATGTAAACAATACTTTTACAGGATCGTATTATGGTGTTTATTATTTTGGTAATTTTTCTAATAGACCAAAATACACTTATTGGAAAGGAAACACTTTTGATAGTGCATTCTACTCTCCATTTTTCTATAATTATTATGGTAATTATTCAACATTTGATGGCAATACTTTTAAATCAGTTCCTACAGTATCAACAACTAATAATTATATGTATTGGTATTACCAAGATTCTGCTTATACATTTATAAATAATAAAGCAGATTTAAACAACAATGGAATTACCTATTGGTATAACTACTATAGCGCAAATTTATCAACTGCTAGGGGTTTAGTTGCTAATAATGCCATTTCATCTGTTAATTTGTTAATGTATTGGGGTAATTCAATTACCTCAAATATTGATTTCTTTAATAATAGTTTCAATACTGGTGGCGGTTATTTTTATTTAGCAAATAGTGGTTTAACCAATGTAAGAATTAATAATAATATATTTAATGCTACTGGTACATACTCATTCTGGATTACAGCTGCACCAAATATTTCTACTTTAAATTGCAATTACAACAACTATTTTTCTGGTTCAACCACACCGATATACTCAACTACAGCAAGAAGTTTAACAACTCATAGAGCTACTTATCCTTTATTCGATAGAAATTCTATTAGCTATAGAACAGCTTATACTTCAGCTACTAATTTAACTCCAAACCCTAGCGATACAGCGATTTGGCTACTAAATGGGAAAGGCGATTATTTAGCAAGGGTAACAACCGATATAAATGGCAATGCTCGTCCGATAATACCTGCTGATGGTGCTCCCGACTTAGGTGCTTATAATGTAAACCCTGGCAATAGCACTTTGGCTCCATTGGCAACTGCTTCTCCAGCTACGCCTACTGCAGGAACTACCCAATTATTTACAGTTGGTTTAGATACTGTAGCTTCAATCACTTGGGATGCATTTACAACTCCTCCAACATCTGTTGCTGTTCGTCAGTATTCAGGAAGAGCACCTCAACAAATTGGAACAGTAACAAACTATATGAATTTTTATACTGATATTCAAGCACCTACTGGAACTTATTTGTACGATATTAAACTAAACTATCGCAATAATTGGTTGGGTACTATGGGCAATACTTTTGGTTTTACCGAAATGGATTTACGCTTAGCTAAAAAAGATGCAGGAACTGCTTGGATTACTAATACTGCCAGTGTAGTAGATACTGGATTAAATACAATAACTGGCCTTGGTTATACTAATTTTTCTTGGTTCACAGGATCTGATATTTTTAATCAATTACCTGTAAAATTAGTTTCATTCAATGGTGCTGCTCGCAATAACAATGCTGCTTTAAATTGGGCTACTTCATCTGAAATTAACAGCAATTTATTTGAAATAGAAAGAAGCCTAGATGGAAGAACATTTGAAAAAATAGAATCGATTAGAGCAAAAGGAAATTCTAACTCATTAGTAAATTATAGTTATACCGACTTAGATATTCTTTCAAGGAATAGAGTAGTTTACTACCGTTTAAAAATGATTGATAGAGATAATTCGTTCGAATATTCAAGAATTGTAAAAGTTAGTGTTGGTGAAGTTAGAAATCAAATTACAGTTGGTCCAAATCCATTTAAAAACAATATTATTTTAAATAACATTGTTTTAAATTCAACTATCGAAATAGCTGATATAACTGGAAAAATAGTTTACAAAACAATTTCAACCACCGATGGCACTATTGATATTAATTTACCTGAAATTTTAAAACCAGGTGTTTATTTTGTAAAAGTAAACGATGGAACAGACTCTCAAGTATTTAAATTATTAAAAAACTAATATTTTAAATACCATTTAATATTAAAACCTAACCAAATTATTTGGTTAGGTTTTTTTTGTGCTTTATATAGTGTTTTTCTTTAACAAATTACATTTTAAGTCCTCGTTAGTGCAAGCAAAAATTCAGTAAAGCTTGCGCACGCCCAATCTCATTAAGTTTTGAATTTATTATAACCATTTTTATACTTTCTCGTTCGATGGCTATTGGACTATGCTCGAAATGACTTTAAGTTCAGCCAGTTCGAGCGTAATTGAGAACAGTGTCTAATAAATTTTCGCTTTGCAAACACTTAACTTAATGATATTGTGCTTGCACTAGCGAAAGCGATTAATTAAAATTGATATACTTATTTGTGCCGTATCAGATACACCACATTTAATTTTTAATCCTTAGAACGATATGGATGGAAAGACTATGAGGATAGTAATAATTTAATTTAAACAATAAACAAAAAAAGCCTCCAAATTATATTTGAAGGCTTTTTAAAAATTGTTTGATTAGTTTATTCTATATCTTACTCCTATATTGGAATTAACAAAAGCCATCATTTCGAAAAAACGAAAACCAATGTTTGCATCACCATATAAACCTAATTTTTCAATAATATTATATTGATAACCAAAACCTATATTATAACCAAATGAAAATTGAAGTGGGTCCTTATAATCTGGATTAAAATTATTTTTTTGATCTGGATTACCAAAAAAAGGTTCTTTGTTTTTAAATGTTACCTCATCATTTCTTAAAGCAAAAAGAAATTCATTTTTGAAATAAACATGCGACTTAGAATCAATTTCGTTAAATACCCTAATGGCTCCAATTTTAAATAAAAATGAAGTGGCGTTGTGTGAATAATTTTCTTTAATAATATTGGTATTATTTAAATAATTATAATATGTGAAATCTTTGTCAAAGGTAGTAACTTGAAGTGAAATTGTTTTCATTAAATTATCGGTTTGCCAATTAAAATAACCAACTTTAAATCCAACATGTGTACCATCATATAAGTAACTTCTTCCATTATCATCTAAGTCAGCCCTTTTATTATAATCAAATGGTACCAAAGCAAAATCAAAACCACTTTGTGCTGTATTCTTACCAACACAAACTATTAAAAACGTGAATATTAAAAAAAATATTTTTTTCATTACTTTAAATTTGTCTTGTGGTGTTTTCACCAACCATTGTTAATTTTGAGTTAAATATTGGAATATTATAAGCCTAAAAAGCCTCCAAATAAATAATATTTGAAGGCTTTTTATTATTGTTAGTATTATTTAAACCTGTATCTTACTCCTACGTTAGAGTTCATTACCCCCATGGCTTCAAATAAGCGCATTCCAACATTGATATCCGCGTAAACACCTAGTTTTTTAGTAATATTATATTGATAACCGTAGCCTAATTCGAAACCAAAAATAGGAAAGGCAAAACGACCATTTAGTTCTTTATTGTTTTTATATTCATCAGATGAGGAAGACACAATTTTTTGACTAGCTAGAGTTTCTTCTAGTTTAGTACTCCAACCGGTTAACCATGAACTTCGTATGAAATGATGGCTTTTATAGTCAATTGCATTAAATACATATGCATACTCATATTTAAAAATATAAGAGGCTGTTTGCACATTATATAGCGATATTACTGCATTGTTATTTGTATAATTATAATCTGCTACTGTGTTTGTTAAATTTAGTGTTGTATTGTATTGAAAAGAAGGACCTCTCATTATGTATTCGTTTACCCATTTAAAATATCCAATTTTAGCACCAAATTGAAAAAGCGTGTTTTTTTCATCTTTTTCGTTACCCCAAAAATGATGAAAATTTAAAGGAGAAAGTGCAAAATCAATTCCAGATTGTGCATTTAATTTTAAAGTATTTATTGTTAAAAGAGCAATAATTATTAATAGTAATTTTTTCATTTTTAAAGTATTTATTTTTATTTAAAAAGTATTTTAGCATTATTTAATTGGGTACCAGCATCGGTTATGTTTAAATATTCGTTCCATTTACTAGCTTCGTGTCTAAAGCCATTTAACTTTTTGGTTAAGTTCCAAACTATTACCCCATTTTCAACCTTAGCTGTTGAAGTAATAGAACCTATGCTATTATTAACCGATACATTAAGTTGTTCTAAACCTACAGGCGTTTTTCCTTGCGGTATTTTAATATTTACTTTCATAGTAAAAGTTTTATTAAAGTCAATAAAAAATGGTTTGGTTCTATTGGTTCTATCATCATTACTATTTACTTTAGATAGTTCGCCTAATACATGGCCAATTTCAAAAACATTGTTATTTCCTGCAGGTTTTAAAGTATTGCCTATAGTAAACTCTTCTTTCCAAGCTGGATTTGGATTTTTAATTGATCTTCCATCGTTTAAAGACTCATATTTTTCATATTTTAGTACATAGTATTCTTCTTTTGCAGCTTTTTCAACATTTTCTTTTTTCTCTTTATTTAAATTGTCATAATAGTCTTTTTTAATTCTTTCTTCTTCCTTTAAAACAAATTCTTTTTTTGCTCCGTAATAATTTTCACCTGCAAAATAATAAAACGGTTTACTTTTTTTAATTACCTTTCTGTCATTTAAAAACTTAACATATTCTTCAAAATAATTATTATTTTTTATTAAATTAAATCTATCAAAATTACTTTGGTAACCAGTAGTTTCGGTTTTAACGTTAAGCTTTAAACTATCTAAAGTTGAATTAAAATTAGCATCAATATTTATTGTATATACATTGTTTTCGTTGGTTGAGGTTGGCATGGTAATAGTTGAAATTTTCAATTTACTCTTAGGTCCAAAAATTCCTTGTATTACATATGCATCAGTATTTTCAAATATTTCGCTTATGTCGTTTATTTGGCTGTTAGAGTTAAAAGAAGTTATATAGTAATATTTTCCTTTTAATTTATACCTCAATCCCCATAAAAAATCGTCAGGATCAATAATATCCTTTATTGGACTTACATGCTTTGAAGCAAACATTATTACCTCATAAGGTATATCTCTTCTGCCTAAGTGTTCTATAAAGTTTGTTAACTGAGGTAAGCCATAACTTTGTTCTTTAAAGTTAAATGCCAAATCACTTAAAAAAGCATTGTCACGACAGATTACATAGTACTTTTTCATATAATCTTCGTCCGATAAATTATATACATCATCTAATTTTAAAAACTGAAGGTAGTTACTGCTAGTACCATTTTTACCAGAAAACAAACTCGATTTAACTGTTTTTACTGCGTATTCCAATAAATCTTTATTGTCTAATTTAGTAATTAAATCATTTTTTTTAGGTTTGGTTTCAAATACATAACTGTAAGTAGTGTTAAAATAAACAATAAGCCTAAAATAGGGGTCGCTTTGAAAATCGTTGCTCATTATTTCGTCTTTGCGCTTATTTATCATTTCACTTTCAAAGGCATATTGAATTTGCTTACCTGCTGTTTTTTTAGTTAATGGTTTAGCGCCATTAAAGTTTTTGAAAAAAACAGCAGTATTATTTTTATTTACTAATATTTCGTTTTTCAAGTACACAATTGGCATACTAGGCAAATTGGTAAAATAAGTAGTTTCGTAATAATAGTTAGTATATTTATAGTACGAACTAAAATCAACTATATCTCCAATTTCGAGGTTTTTTAGCGCAATTTTTTTCTTTTTACTACTTAAATAATAATAGTTGTAATAGCTATTACTTGTTTTTACATTTTCACCATCTACTGCATCTTTTAAATCTATTTCGGTAATTTTGCCATCAGCTTTTACTATTTTTATTTCTATTTCATCACCTTCCTGAAAACTAAAATCGCTGTATTGTTCTATGGCATTTAAATCGTTTAACTTAACACGTATGCGAGCATAAGCAGCATATTGCTCAGGATAAGGATTATTTGTAGTAGGTTTTTTTGATATTTTTGATTGAATAATTTTAAATTTTTCAGCCATCATTACCATCGATTCATTGGCATATTCTTTTGGTGTTTTAAACTCTTTAAATGCAGGCTCTGTATCCTCATTTTGTAAGTCGTGTAGTTTTTTTAAATCCTTTTTATTGTCTGATTGAGCAAAGCTATTACCAACAGTAATTAATAAAAGAAATATAAATACCTGTATATTTTTTAAAAATAATTTCATCTTTTTTTTCGTATTTTTTATTTGTTTATCACTATGTATTGATTGTAATTGGCTCTCAATTTTTCAATCATTTCGTTCCATTGTTTAAAATTGCTTTTACTAATTTTGCCATTTTTAAAAATCATTGATTTTGTGTATTTAATTCTGTTTCCTAAATTTTCATATTTTAAATCTAAACTAAATTCAGGATTAACAATGCTAATATTAGGAGGAACAGAAGCAACTTTATACCCAGCAGGTATATTATATGTTAAGTCGTAAGCATAATTAAGCTTGTGATCGAATTGTAAATCGAAAAAACGTGCACTGTCAACCTTGTACGATGAAAATTCTCTATTGAAATCGGGTTTTAAAAAAATACTATTGTCAACAGTTAATAAATGATTACTTACTGTTAAATCGTAATTTAAATTTATATCTATTCTCCTATTGCTTAAGTCTGTCGATGAAATATTACTTACATCAATATCAATATCATCGGGGTCTAAAATATCTTTTATTACATTGTCTTTTTTATCGAGTGGAGCATTGTGAAAAGCCCTTAAAATATCAGTTTTATTTTCCCCTTTTATGGTTTCATACATTTTGCCTTCAAACACATTTTCGTTTAAAGTAAAAACTGCATTACGCATACGTAAGTTTCTATCAGCCGGTAAATCGGGAATAGTATCAATACTGAAATTTTTGCCATTTTCAACCATAACTTGTCTTCCTTGTATTCTATCTGCATAATCATCAATGCCAATAAAACTTTCAGTTCCATCTAAATAATATTTTTTACCATTTAGTAAAACAGTACAAATCATGTGGTTATTTATTACAATACTAGGCGTTAAATAATCATAGTTTAAATGTTTTGTTCCTATCCAAGTTAAACGAGCATCGTAACCCAATACAGTTAACATATTTTTTAGTAAATTAGCCATCCCTTTGCAGTCGCCATAACGTTTATTAAACACATCTTGGCAATTATCGGGTTTAAAAGCAGCTATTCCATTTTCAAACGCCACATACCTTATGTTGTCTTGTACCCAATAAAAAATTGCTTCTATTTTATCTAAGTCAGTTGTTTTGTCTTTAGTTATACTTTTTACTTTTTCTACTAACACTGACGTGTCGTTTTTACTCATATTAGCTATTTGTGAGTAATGAGCATACAAATCGTTCACGTTTGCAATTAAAGGCACTGGTTTTATAACTTCTTTTTTAACTACCGCAGTTACCTTTAATTTCGATTTTGCTAATAATTTATTTGCCTCCTTTGCAGCTTCTTTTTCTATTTCTGCAAGCCTTTCTTCTTCTTTAATTACTTCTTTAGGAGTTGGCTTACTAAAAGGCTTTGCCATTTCAAAATTTATTCCTTTTACTAATATTACTATGTGAGGTAAATTGTGCGAATATCCTGGTTCAAATCTTTCATTTTTTATTGCAGGTGCATCTTTTAAAATGTATGTAATATAATTTAGCTTTTCCTTACCATCTTGTCTTTTACTAATCGCTTTTCTTACTTTTTTTCCATAAATGTCTTGCACAAAAATGGTTGTTTTGTCTGTTTTGGCTTTATCATCTTTTATTAAATATTTTTTATTCGATTTTTCAATAGTAAAACCTTCAAAATTCTTTTCAATAATTTCAACGGTTAAATAACTGGGAATGGCCAATGTAATTACTTTTTCTTTTTGCGGAAAACCATCTAAAAAATAAGCACTGGTTAAATATTTTGCATCTTTAATATAACTAGAGTAATTTACCCTTAAATTGGTTCCCATTACAGTTAAATTGGTATTGTATTGTGCTTGTTTGGCATCGCTGTAAAAAATACCACCACTCTGATAATTTGTTATATAATAATCTTTTTTAAAATAATCAGCATTTTTATTTGACCCCATTAAAATATAAAAGCCATCAAAATTTATTTGATCGTTAAAATATTCTGCTTTGTTAAATTTTACAAAATCTTTTAATGTGGTGTATTTTTCAAAATTTTCTTCAAATACTCCAATTGGATTGCCCCTTTTTAAGTTATCAGCAAAATAATCGAATTGATATGATTTAACTACATAATCTGCAAAAAACTCTGTTTCTGCAGGGAATTTCTTTTTAAGTTTTACTGCATTAGTTACATCAGCTTCGTTAACATAAGCATTTAGATTGCTATATCTAGTCATTGTAGTGCCATGTTTTGGGTAAAATCTATTTGTATTAATACACGATACTGCAGTTAGCAATAAAGTAAGAAGCAAAAAACGGTTTTTCATTGTTTTAAAATTTTCCCGGAATAACTAAAAAAAAAAACACTTTTTCAAATTAATAAATAATTAACTCATTTAAATTAGGAGATTATTAAGAAAAAATAAAATAACATTTTACCTTCTTAATTTATGATACTGATATTAAGCTATTACAAATTATAGCATAGAATTTTGAAACAAAAAAATATATATTTTATTTTAGAAAAATTATTTATAACAGTTTGCTAATGCCATATATTTAAATTCATAGTTTATAGTTCTATTTTACGAGAAAAAAATTAGATATAAAAAAACAAAAAATGGTATAATTGTTATATAATTGTTAATTGTAAAAAAAATACAAAAAAAATACATTTCAAAAAAAAATTTATAGCTTAAAACCTATTGTTTTTATGGTAAATTTAAATGATAAGCGGAAATGTTCATTTTTTATTGTGCTAATTATCAATAATTTATTTTATTTCTAAAAAAAATTTAAAAAAAATTATAAATATTTTGCAACTTGAATATTGATAATTAAAAAAAATATATGAAAAAAAGAGTTTTTAGTGTTTTGTTATTATGGATAGTTTCTGTAGTAACAGTTTGGTCGCAAAATAGGACTATAACAGGCCTTGTGACTGACGGAAGCGCACCTATTATAGGCGCTACAGTAGCAATAAAAGGACTAACAACTGGAACTACCACCGATGAAAAGGGTAATTTTAGTTTGTCGGTTCCAGTAACAGGTGCTACTATTCGAATTCGTTATTTGGGAATGATAACAAAAGAAATTGTTATTGATGCAAACACTCCAGCAACTGGTTTAAACATTGTATTAGTTAAAGACCCATTAATGCTTGATGAAGTTAGGGTAACTGCAATTGGTGAACAAAAAAGTTTACGTAAAATTGGTTATTCTACATCAAACATTGAAGGAAAAGCAATTGTAAGCTCAGGAGAATCAGGTGTAATTCAAGGATTATCAGGAAAAGTTTCTAACGTATCAATTACAAAAAATAATGGAGATCCTGGTTCAGGTGGATTTATTCAAATAAGAGGTCAAAGTACTATTAAAGGAAACCTTCAACCTTTAATAGTTATTGATGGTGTGCCAATGAATAATTCTAGTTTGGCTTCAAGTGCTGTTCAAGGAACATCACAAGAAGGTATTGATGGTGTAGCACAACAATCACGTTTAAACGATATTAATCCCGATGACATCGCTTCGGTTGAAGTGCTAAAAGGGGCAGCTGCTGCTGCTGTTTGGGGCACCAGGGCATCGAACGGAGTTATAATTGTTACAACAAAAAAAGGGCAAAAATCAAGTAAAAAAAACAATTTAAGTGTTGAAATAAGTTCAACATTAGCTCTTGATTTTGTAAACAGAGAATTTACAAAACAAGGTGTATTTGGTCAGGGTTCTGGAGGGAAATGGGTAGCAAATGCAGGAGGAAGTTGGGGCGACAAAATTGCTAACCGTTCTGGTTCTGATTCATTAAACTTAAATGGTCCAAAATTCGTAGCAGAAGATGGAACTGTATACAATACTATTTTAAAGAAAGGTGATAATAAAGTTTATAATGATGCGAATAGAGATCAAGTTTTTAGAATGGGTATAACGTTTAATAACAGCATATCTATTTCTTCTGGAAATGAAAAAAGTGCCATCTATTTTAACTTATCAGATTGGAATCAGCAAGGAGTTTTAAATGGACTTTCTGATTATAGAAGAACAACAGGAAGACTAAACTATTCGCATAATGTAAATGATAAATTGAAGTTATCGTTGAATACATTTTTATCAAAAATATTTTCAAATAGAATTCAACAAGGTTCGAACTTAGATGGATTGTATTTAGGATATTTAAGAACATCGCCAGATTTTGACAATACAGATTATACAGGAACTTATTATAATGCTGGAGGTGTTCCTACTTTTAACGCACACAGAGGTTACAGAAGGTATTTAGGAAATTCAGCTCCTACTTACAATAATCCAGGTTGGACTTTAAATAAACAAACCAATACTTCTGATGTAACTAGAGTAATAATAACCCCAGAAGTTAGTTGGGAATGGATGAAGAAATCGATTTTGACAGTAAGAACAGGGTACGATATATCTAACGATAGACGTGTAACATATTTTCCATTTAATTCAGCAGCAACTTTTGCAAATGGTGGTTTTACTGATGAATTTTACAAACAAAGTGAGTTAAGTTTCCATGCTTATAACAGAAATGCTTTTGAAATAAATAAAGATTTAAATATCAACACTACTGTTGGATTTTTATTTACTGATAGAAGTATGTATAATGTAGGTGGGACTTCTTCGCAGTTTATTTTAAATAACCAAGATAGAAATGCTTTTATAAATTCAACTACAACAAATCAGTTTCCGTTCAATAAAATTGAAAACTTAGAAAACAATCGCGTTTACTCAATTTTTGATATTGACTTTAAAGAAAAAATATTTTTACAATTAACTGCTGCTTCAGAGGCTGCAAGCACTTTTAAAGGTCGCTTTTTTTACCCAAGTGCTTCATTGGCTTATGAATTTACTAAAGATGTACTTAAAAATAATAACATACTTAGTTATGGTAAAGTACGTGGTTCGGTTGGAAGAGTTGGGGTAGAACCACCTGCTTATATTTGGAACACCAATTATGTAAATTCATCATCATCATCGGGTTGGGGCGAAACATTAGATGGAGCACAATTTGGTGGATCTATTTATAGAAGCAATGTTCAAGGAAATCCGAATATTACACCTGAGCAAAAAGTGGAATATGAAATAGGTACTGATTTAAAATTCTTAAAAAACAAGTTTTCAATTAACGCAACTTATTATACCAATACTACTACAGGTGCTATTTTTGCAGTTGATGTGCCTGCTTCAACTGGTTTTACTAGTAAATGGGATAACGCAGCAACTATTTCAAACAAAGGTTTTGAAGCTGAAATAAATGTTAAAGTAATTGATAAATTAAAATTAAGAGTAGGAGTTTATGGAAATATTGGTATAAACAGAAATATGGTTGATGATATAAGTGGGGTTAATTCAATTTTCCTTTCTGGTTTTACTGGAACATCATCAAGAGCTGTTGCTGGACAACCATTAGGAGTATTTTGGGGTGGAAAATGGGATAGAGATGCAAACGGAGGTTTAGTATTAGATGCTAATGGTTTTCCTACTGCTGCAGTAGCTGAAGGTGTAATTGGCGATCCAAATGCTAAATACCGTGCTGGTTTAGGTTCTACTGTATCTTGGAAAGGTTTTGATGTAAATATTTTATTCGAAACTTCTCAGGGAAATCAAATGTGGACTGGAACAAATGCAGTTTTAAACAACTTTGGAATTACAGAAGAAACTGCAGTTGAAACTACAATTTCTGCAACTGATGCTGCTACAATAAAAAACTACAATGGTGTATTTGTTAAAGACCTTGCTAATGCAACTTTGAACAACGATGGTTCTTATACAGTTAGAGGAAGCTTAAAAAACTTTGGTAGTGGCAATGTATTACTTGATCAAAGTTGGTACACCGGTTTAGGTGGAGGTTTTGGTTCTGTATCTGAACATTTTATTAAAGATGCTTCATGGTTCAGACTTCGTGAAATAAGTGTTCAATATAAAATTCCTTCTAAAATTGTACAAAAAATTCGTATTCCAGGAGCAAGTGTTGGATTTACTGGAAGAAATTTAGCTTTATGGTCGAACATTGATGGGGTAGATCCTGAATTAAATTTAACTGGTGCTTCTAACGGAAGAGGTTTAGATTATTTTACTAACCCTGCCACAAAATCATTCATTTTTAGTTTAAAATTAAATTTCTAAAATCACATTTATGAAAAAAATAATAAAATATATAATTATGGGAGTGCTGGTGGCACCCATTTTTACAATATCATCGTGTAAAAAAGACATTAATGATATTAATAAAATAAATCCAAATCAGTTTAGCGATTCTGACCCTAAATTAATGATTACTGGAGCTCAGTTAGCAAACGTAATGATAAATGAAGGTGAGGCTACTAGATTGGCTTGTATTTTTGCAGGACAATTTACTGGTTACGATCGTCAGTTTATTTCTTATGGTCAATATAATATGACTGCAGGAGATTTTGATTCTCCATGGTCAACTTTATATGCTGATGGAATTGGTCAATGTAGATTAATTAGAGAAAAAGCAATTACCGCAAACGACAAAGTTTTAGAAGGCGTTGCAATGATTACTGAAGCTAATTTGTTACTTACTGCTTCTTCTCTTTGGGGCGATATACCTAATACACAAGCTTGTAATCCCAATATAAAAGCACCTGGATTTGATAAAATGTCAGATGTTTATAATTACTGCATTGCTCTGTTAGATTCATCAGTTTCAAGGGTAGGTACTTCATCAAATTATAAAGCAGCTTATGCAGGCACTTTTACTTGGAAAGAAGTTGCAAATTCATTAAAAGCCAGAGCTCTTTTACATAAAAAAGATTATGCAGGCGCAATAGCAGCGGCAACTGCTGGTATTAGTTTGGGTAATGATTTTTATGCAAAACATGAAACCAATGCTGCTGGTGCTTGGAACTTATATTACGATTTCACAGATTGGAACAGATCTGGCTATATTAGTTGTGATGGTTCACACATATTTGCTTTATTAGATAGTGCATCAACTAAAAATAAAAGAAATGCTAAAACTGATGAAAAAGCACGTTTTGATTATTATTTTTTATTAGATAATTATACTCCAGTTGATCCAAATATGTATGGTGGTATATTTGATGCAGTTGCTAATTTTCCATTATGCAGCTATAACGAAAATCAATTGATTTTAGCAGAATGCTATGCAAGAACAAGCAATGATGTTAAAGCTTTAGAAAGTTTAAATTTGGTACGTGCTGCTCATGAGGCTCAGTTTGGCCCAGGAGCTTACGCTGATTATTTAAGTACTGACCCTCAAGTTAGCGACAATGCTAAATTATTAAAAGAAATATTAACTGAAAAATATGTTTCTTTATTTGGTCAAACTGAAGCGTTTAATGATGTAAGAAGAACTAATAATTTAATTGGTATTCCAATAAATAATGGAACAAAACTACCAGGAAGATTTTTATATCCTCAGTCAGAAATAAACTCAAATCCAAACACTCCAAAAGGAGGGACTTTATTTGATGCTGTTGATTTATTCAAATAAAATTTAATAACAAGACATAAAAAAACCCAATTAAAAGTTGGGTTTTTTTATGCTCTAATTTATCTACATCAATGTGGTATAAACTTTTACTACATCGTCATCTTCTTCTATAATATCGAGCAAAATATTAAATTCAGCTTCTTGTTCTTCAGTTAACTCTACTGGAGTAGTAGGTATACGTTGCAATTCTGCATTTATTATTTCTATTTTTCTTTCTTCTAAAGCATGTTGCATTTTTCCAAAATCAGTAAAAGCCACTGAAAGAATTAAATGCCCATCTCCATCGTCCTCTACTTCTTCTAATCCATCGTCAATCATTTCAAGTTCAAAATCTTCAATGTTTATTCCAATGTTTTTTATTCTAAAAATGCCCTTACGTTCAAAAAGAAAATCTAACGAACCACTCACCATTAATTGTCCACCTTTTTTATTAAAATAACTACGTAAATTGGCTACCGTTCTGGTTGGATTATCTGTTGCAGTTTCTATAATCATTGGAATATTATGAGGACCTTTTCCTTCATAAACCACCTCTTCAAAATCTTTGTCTTGCTTACTTGTAGCGCGCGAAATGGCAGCATCAATATTAGCTTTGGGCATGTTAATAGCTTTGGCATTAGCAATCACAGCTCTTAAACGAGAATTGCTATCTGGATCGCCATTTCCATTACCTGCTTTTATAGCTATAGCTATTTCTTTACCTATTTTTGTAAACGTTCTACTCATTTTGGCATAACGAGCAAACATTTTGTGTTTACGTTTTTCAAATACTCTTCCCATCTATTGTATTTATTTCAGTGTGCAAAATAACACTTGCTAAAACAATACCAAAATTTATAAAATATTGTTTTAAAAAATAACATTAAAAAAGCCTCAATAGCAAACTATTGAGGCTTTAAAAATATTGATTAAATATTATTATTTAATAATGAATTTTTGTGATTGGCTTACACCATCAACTGTCATAGTGTAAATATAAACACCAGCAGTTAAGTTGCTTACATTGAATTTTACTTCGTTTGAACCAGCCGAAAACTTATCGTTTACAACACTAATTAATTCTTGACCTAATAAATTAACAACACTGATTTTTACATTGTTATTGGCTTTTAAGTTAAATGAAATTGTTACATCATTGCTAGCTGGGTTAGGATAAACATCGCCTAATGAGAATGAATTTGGTACTTCTTTTACTGCAATGTTAATTGACGATAATTTCATGCCTGCATCTAAATATAAATCGTTGGTAAATCCTTGTCCGGGGTACCAACCAGTCCAACCATTAGTTACACCATATGAAAAACGTTGAGGAACAAACAATGAACTATTGAAGAAAGTACCTGATAACGGAGTTCCTTCATTTGCACCATAACGGTAGCAGAAATAATTTACCCATTTGTTATTGATAGTTGATAATGAGTCTCTTCTATCTTCATAAGTATAAGTATCATCGTACGTTGTACCATTTTTAAACTGAAATGCGTAAGCAACTAAATTATTAGCATTTGAACCACCATTAGCATTAACTGTTAATCCAGCAGGCGCTTTTAAACCTAAATTACCTGAACTCCATCCCGTAGAAGATGGTTTTCCAGTAGATGCATCAGCTGTTAATAAAACGGTATCAATTTTAGTAAAATTATTTGGACGTCTTTTTGCAAAATCGTATCCAACATATCCAAATCTTGAAGTTAAACCTTGAATAGTTTGAGTTCTTGAAATTTGTGTACCTGTAAAATAGTAAACAAATAATGTATCAACTACAGGTACTGGATTGCCCAATCCATCTAAAGTATTGTCAACTCTTCTTACATAAGAATATCTAAATTCAATTGAATCAACAGTATAATTAGTGAATTTGCTCATTTTGATTGTTGGGTCAGCACCTAAATCAATTGCATCATCTTTAGGGTCAACAATAACCGCAGCTGCTTGGAAAGTTCTACCTTGACTTGGAGCTCCTTGATCATCAACATATTTAGCTAACGAATCGTTCATCATAAAACCAATATAAGTTTTAAAATTTCCATTTGCTAAAATACCTAATGGGTTATACCACTCAGATCTATCAGCTTTTGATAGCGTTGTTTTTGCTTTTGAAACTCTAGGTGAGTTGTCTAAAACACCTTGGTTTTTTAATTGTAAATTCTCTTGTGAAAATGCACTTAGAGCAAGTCCAATTCCTAATGTAGAAAGTAATAACTTTTTCATTTTGTATTTGTTTAGTTGTTTGTTTAAAATAAATGGTTGGCAAAATAAATATATTTTACCATTTACAAAACTAAAGAACATAAAAATTAGTCATTAGTTGCATTTTTTATGTCATATAAGTGTGTTATTTAGTAAATTATACCGAAACCATATATTTATTAGTCTAAACAATTATCCAAAACAGCTATTGTGTGGGCATTTTACTTAGAGGTTAAATAAAATAACTTGGTTTTAATTGTCAACCCAATCTCCATTTTCTTTTATTAAGTTAATTAATTCATTTACTGCATTGTTGCTAGCAACACTTTTTTTAACAACTTCCTTGCCTTTGTAAAGTGTAATTTTATCTACCCCACTTCCTACATAGCCATAATCTGCATCGGCCATTTCGCCTGGTCCATTTACAATACAACCCATAATTGCAATTTTAATTCCTTTCAAATGGTCAGTTCTTTTTCTAATCATGGCAGTAGTTTCTTGTAAATCAAATAATGTGCGGCCACAACTTGGGCAACTAATGTATTCAGTTTTCGAAATTCTAGTTCTTGCTGCTTGCAATATTCCAAAAGCTATTTGATTGATTCTCTCCCTTTTCATGTTATTGGCAGTTATCAATAATCCATCGCCAAATCCATCAATCAACAATGCACCAAAATCGGTTGCACTATAAAGCATAAATTCCTCCTCGTCTGTTAAGTTGTTATAATTATTCATTAATACAACAGGATTTTTTACATTCCAATTATTCAATTTAAAAAACATTGAACGTAATTCTGTCATTGGATTAGGCAAATCTGATTCAATAATCAATACCACATTTTTCATTTTATTGGCATTTGCCAATAAATCTTCAGTAATATCATTTACTTTTAATTGAACAAAATTTAAAGTACTAGAATTGGCTTTTAAATGATTGTTTTGTAATAAATCGTTATAAGTAAATAATGGAAAAGCATTGGTTTTATCGGCAACTAAATTCCAAGTTGCAGCATTGAATATGGCTTTTAAACCCATTGGTAACATGAAATTGGCTTTATTATTTTCTAAATAAATAAAATCAGCTCCCATATCTGTCATGTGCCATTTGTCTAATTGTGCATCATATACGTGGCCAATTGGTTTTAAATCTTCTGCTTTTAAGTTATCAATAATACTAAAATTAGCAATAACACGTGGTACTTGGTGTGCACCAAAATTATAAACTTCATTGGTTTCTCTTCGTTTGTAATCAAATGCACTCCAATTTTTATATTCTATATTATTTAAATTTAATTGCTCATAATTAGCTTGAGCAATATTATTATATCGAGCAATTAATTTTTTTGCCACTGGCACTTCAAACTCTGGATCTTCGGTTAAAGAAACTCTTACCGTATCGCCAATTCCATCTTCTAGTAATGCACCAATTCCTAATGCCGATTTTATTCTTCCATCATCACCATCACCAGCTTCGGTTACTCCTAAATGCAATGGATAATGCATGTTATTTTTATCCATGGTTTTTACCAATAATCGGTAAGCTTGAACCATTACTTGCGGATTACTCGATTTCATTGAAAGCACGATATTATGAAAATTTTCATCTTCGGCTATTCGTAAAAATTCCATCGCACTTTCCACCATTCCATGAGCTGTATCGCCATAACGGCTCATTATTCTATCGCTTAGTGAACCGTGGTTTGTGCCTATTCTTAATGCTGTTCCATACTCTTTACAAATTTTTATTAAAGGAACAAATTTTTCTCTAATTCTATCTATTTCATCTTGGTATTGGGCATCAGTGTATTCAATTATATCAAACTTCTTTTTATCAGCATAATTGCCCGGATTTACCCTTACCTTTTCTACAATTTTAGCAGCTAATTCTGCGGCATTTGGAGTAAAATGAATATCGGCTACTAAGGGAACATTTAACCCTAAAGCAGTTAAAGCATTTTTTATTTCCGCTAAATTTTGAGCTTCTTTTAAACTTGGTGCGGTTAACCTAACTAATTGGCAACCTGTATTTATCATTCTCACAATCTGTTCAACCGATTTTTGTGTATCCATAGTATCGGTTGTAGTCATACTTTGAGGAACAATTGGAAAATCGCTTCCTATTTGTAAATCGCCAATTTTAACGTTGCTAGTTTTTCTGCGTTGGTATGTCATTGTTGTTAATTTTTCTTTTCTTTTACCTTGGATTAAAATCCAAGATTATCATTTTTTTCTTTTACCTTGGATTAAAATCCAAGGTTACAATATCTGTAGAGCCCATGGCTCTTTGGTTGCGTTTTTTCTTTTTCCTTGGATTAAAATCCAAGGTTACAATATCTTTCGAGCCGATGGCTCCTTGGTTGTTTAAATTTCAATTTCGCCCTCAAACACAAATGTTGCAGGGCCTTTTAAAAATACTTGAATAAATTTATTTTTATTAAACATATAACTAACTGAAAGGTTTCCTCCTTTGGTTTTTAAATCAACTTCCAATGGGTTTGAGTTATTTAAAACAAATAATTTATATGCGATGGCAGCAGCAGTAACCCCTGTTCCACAGCTAAAAGTTTCGTCTTCCACTCCTCTTTCGTAAGTTCTTACTTTTAATACATTATTATGAATGGATACAAAGTTTACATTGATTCCATCGGTAGCAAACTCATTATCATATCTTATTTTTTTTGCTTCAGAAATCAAATCTATCGCATCCACATCGTAATCAAAAAATTGTACATAATGTGGTGAACCTGTGTTTAACACAAATACATTATTAATGCGAGTTTCTACCTCTTCCAAATCTTTCATTTGTAAGCTAACCAAATTGTTTTGATAGGTGGCGGTGTGTATGCCATCAATGGCGTAAAATGTTGCAAAATCGTTTACTACATTTAAATCTTTAGCAAATTGAGCAATGCATCTTCCTCCATTTCCACACATAGAACTTTCTCGACCATCGCTATTAAAATACTGCATGTAAAAATGAGCCGAGTCGTGTTTCTGTAATAAAATTAATCCATCGGCACCAATTCCAAATCTTCTATTACACAAATGCTCAATTAATTGTTGATTATTTGAATCAAATATTTTATCTCGGTCATCAATTATTATAAAATCGTTGCCAGTGCCTTGGTATTTATAAAATTTAATCTTCAAATTTATGTAATTGATTGTCGGCTTGTATGGCAGTTTCGCCCCAAGTTGAATGTAAAATATATGAATTATTCCTTTTTAAAATAAATACATCAAACGGTTTATTAATTCCATATAAAATTAACTTTTTCCCGTTAAACTGGTATCCATTAAAGCCCACTATTGAAAACCAAAATTCAACAAATAAAGGTTTATTGATTTGGTTTAATTTCGATAAGGATTGAAGCGTTAGCTTAGTTACCATACTGTCAGTTAAAGTACTATCGGTGGAGTGATTTATTGAGTTGTATTTGTCTTTAAACTTTTCTAATTCGTAAACCCAAATTAAACTATCATTTAAAAAAACATCCTTCACATTTTCGTCAATATTTTTTCCATTTAGATATTGTTGGAACTGGTTTTGTATTTTGTTTTCAATTAGAGAAGAATCTATTTTTTCGTTGTTAATGGAATCAATTTCATAATATGACTCATCGGCCCTAATAGTTGAAATAGTGGTATCAATTAAAACTTTGTTTTGAGTTATTTTGGCAGATATTTTTTTTATTGGATCAATAAATGCATTTGTAAACCTATCAACCAATACCTCTTTATAAGTTTGATTTTCTTTTTGTTTTTCAATATATTTTATATTTGCGTAATAATCAATTATTAAAACTATCCCAAAAATAGAAATCATAACCCAAATCCATGTATAGTTTTTAGGTTTATTTGGAATAATTTCTTCATTGTAATATTCCTCTAATTCTTGTTTTAAAATTGCATCGTGATTGGCAGCATATTTATCAAAATCGTTTTTAAAATCAATATCGGCATACAATTTTTTTTCAAATGCTTTTTTTTCCTCACGCGACATTTCGTTGCGTAAGTATTTTTCGAAATAATAAGTATGTTTATCGTGTAGCATTAATTTTAAACTGCAAAGTTCAATTTAGTTTTGATAGCTGCAAATATATTTTTTTACCGCTCATCATTCAAAAAGATAATTTTACAACAAAGTTTGCTTAAAAAAACACTAATAAAAGAATTTTGAGGTTATAGATTAAAGAATTTATTTTAAAAAAATGGAACAAAATTTGAATAAAATAGGTTTTACTAATAACTAATTTAAATAAAAAATGAAAAAGTACACATTAATTTTTGTAGTAGCTTGCCTAGGAGGTTTAGCTGCAATTGGGTTGGGAAAATTATTTGGAAGTAAACAAAGTTCAAATGAATTTGCTCAAAATTATTTAGCAAAATATGCAAGTTTGACAGATGGAGGGCAACGACCCGATTTTGTGGCAATTGCCGAATTGGTTACACCAACTGTGGTTCATATTTTAACAGTGGTTGACCAACCTCAAAGTAGAAACGAAATGCAAGAAATAAATCCTTTCGATTTTTTTGGAGGAAGGGGTTTTAACATGCCTCAACCTGGCCCTAGAGCTGGAAGTGGCAGTGGTGTAATTATTTCGCAAGATGGTTTAATAGTTACCAACAACCACGTAATTGATGGGGCTACAAAAATAAAAGTCGTTTTAAATGATAAAAGAGAATACGATGCTGAACTACTAGGGAAAGATGTAAATACAGACTTGGCATTGCTAAGAATTTCGGAAACAAATTTACCTTTTGCAGTTATTGGCAATAGCGATGATGTAAAAGTAGGGCAATGGGTGTTGGCTGTTGGCAATCCTTTTAACCTTACATCTACAGTTACTGCTGGAATTATAAGTGCAAAAGGACGTAACTTAAATATTAACCGAGGAAATGGACAGCAATATCCAATTGAATCGTTTATACAAACCGATGCCGCTGTAAATCCTGGAAATAGCGGTGGTGCTTTGGTGAGCGAAAATGGGAAATTAATTGGTATAAATACTGCAATTGCAAGTGAAACGGGGCAATACGCTGGTTATGCATTTGCAATTCCAAGCAACTTAATGAATAAAGTTATTACCGATTTACAAAAATTTGGTACTGTTCAACGTGGTGTTTTAGGCGTGGAAATAACCGATGTAGATGGAGAAATGGCAGACAAACTTGGGCTAAAAGAAGTAAAAGGTGTGTATGTTAGGAACGTAAAAGAAAATAGTGCAGCAGAAGATGCCGGAATTAAAACCGATGATGTAATAATTTCGGCTGATGGAAGTGAAACCAAAAGCACTCCTGAGTTACAAGAATTAATTGGAAAGAAAAACCCTGGCGACATTGTTAAAATTAAAGTGATTAGAGAGGGCAAAGAAAAACTATTTGACGTAAAACTAAAAGGTTTAGATGGTAAAACAACTTTAAAAATAGCAGAAAAAACAGAAGTAAACAAAGCCTTAGATTCCGAATTTGAAACACTAACTCGAAGTGAAAGATTGAAATTAAAAATTGCTAATGGAATAAAAGTAAAATCGTTAGGTGCTAAAAGTGTATTGAAACTAGCAGGCGTTCCTTCTGGTTTTATAATTACCAATATAGATAAAAAGCCAGTATCAACTGTGAGCGATTTAAAAGCCGCTTTTGAAGGAAAAAAAGGCGCAGTTTTGGTTGAAGGTGTTAAAGAAGATGGCACTCCAGATTATTATGCTGTAAAAATTGGCAAATAATAGCTAAATATCATAAAATAGTTCAACTCAAGAAGCCGAATTACTTAAAAGTAGTTCGGCTTTTTGTTTTTAATAACCACTTCCGTCAGACGCTTTGTTGCCCTTTGCGCAGCCGAGCGTCAGATGGATAATTTGAAGAATGCCACTTCCGTCAGACGCTTTGTTGGACTTTGCTCAGCCCAGCGTCAGACGGATAATTTGAAGAATGCCACTTCCTTCAGACGCTTTATTGGCTTTTGCGCAGCCCAGCGTCAGACGGATAATTTGAAGAATGCCACTTCCTTCAGACGCTTTAT
>JBAXCN010000035.1:0-31369 GCA_037141455.1 Bacteroidota bacterium | reverse complement strand
TTTGCTGCTACTTTTTTAGGAGCTGCTTTTTTTGCTGCTGCTTTTTTAGGAGCTGCTCTTTTTGCTGCTGCTTTCTTTGGGGCTGCACTTTTTGTAGGTGCTGCTTTTTTTGTTTTTTTAGCTGTTGCCATAATTTTTAATTAATTAATTTGATTACAAAAACAAAGTTAATATAGATGTTATAAAAGTCAAGTGTTTATATAAATGTATTATAATATTATACATAATTTTTATATTTTATCTTGTTAACAAGTATACATCAATCAATGAAGATATCAGTAATCATTGACGTTAAAAAGAATTCATTTTTATAAATTTATTGTTACTAACTTACAATAATTTTATAAACTTATTATAAACAAATATTTTTATAAAAAAAAATAATGCAAAAAAAATTACTGCTTGTAATAAATTAAACATACGAAGAAGCTATATTTTATTGGCATTAAGAAGATACTATAAAATAAAATATTTATAAAATATTTATTAGATTTGTAAAACATTAATATTATAAAAAAATAAATTTATAAATTATTTTATGTAAAATAGTATTAAAAAATATACATTTATAAAAAATATTTTACTCTAAATTTAATTAAATTTTAAAAAATTATTTTAACATTTTAAAACTAAAAATGAAAGCTGAAATTATAACAATAGGTGATGAATTATTAATTGGTCAGGTAATAGATACAAATAGCGCATGGCTTGGTCAACAGTTGAGTTTATTGGGTATTAGCCTATATCAAAGAACTGCTTGTGGTGATAGCAAAGAACAAATTTTATCGTGCTTAAAAGATGCAGAGAATAGAAGTGATATTATAATTATTACTGGTGGTCTTGGTCCAACTAAAGATGACATAACAAAAAAAACTATGTGTGAATATTTTAATACAACATTAGTAGTTGACGAAAAAGTTTTAGAATGGGTAACACGTATTTTTAGAATGAGAAAAATGGAAATGCTTGAAACAAATTTACAACAAGCTATGATTCCTGCTAATAGTAAAACTTTGTGGAACCGCAGTGGTACTGCTCCTGGCATGTGGTTTGATATAAATAATAAAATATTTATTTCGTTACCCGGTGTACCTTTTGAAATGAAAACAATATTTGAAGAAGAAGCAATTCCATTAATAAAAAATAAATTTACATTGCCATTTATATACCACAGAACTTTACAAACTTGTTCAATTGGTGAAAGTTATTTAGCAGAAAAAATTATTGATATTGAAGAAACATTGCCACAACATATTAAATTGGCATACCTCCCATCGGTTGGTGCTGTAAGGCTTAGACTGAGTGCACATGGTAACAATGAAAGTGAAGTGATGAATGATGTTGCTGTTATAGTAAACAAAATGTATGAGCGAATTGGTGAATATATTTATGGAGAAAACAACGATTCGTTAAGTGAAGTAGTTGGTAAACTTTTAACTAATAAAAATAAAACAATGGCTACTGCCGAAAGTTGTACCGGTGGATTTATTGCTCATCAAATTACTTCAATCCCCGGAAGTTCAAAATATTTTACTGGCAGTATTGTTAGTTATGATAATAAAATAAAACAACAAGAATTAAATGTGAGTAATACAATTTTAAATAATGAAGGAGCAGTAAGTGAAGCTTGTGTTAAACAAATGGCAACAGAAATATTAAGTAAATTTAATGTTGACTATGCTATTGCAACTAGCGGAATTGCTGGCCCTGATGGCGGTTCTGAAGAAAAACCTGTTGGCACTGTTTGGATTGCAGTAGCCAGTAGAAATGAAATTATAACTAAAAAATTTAATATGGGTGACAATAGAGAAAGAACAATTTTAAGAACAAGTATTTCGGCACTTGATATGTTAAGAAAAATGATTTTATAAATGTTAACGATGATAGTATGAATTATAAATCTAACATTTGTTCATTGCTTATAATATGAACTCCTTGTTTGTTATTGTTGCTAAAATAATTCATAGCATAAGCAACTTTATTACTTTCTATAGCAGCATATTTTTTTAAACTTCCAATCATAATTTTTGATAATGGTTTAAAAATAAATTGTGCTATTTTTTCACCTAATCTAAATTCTTTTCTGTTGCCTAATAGTAATGATGGTTGAAATATGTAAATAGAATTAAATCCAATTTTACTTATAACCTCTTCCATTTCTCCTTTTACTTTATTATAAAAAACTGATGAGTTTTTATTTGCCCCTAAAGCAGATACTATATAAAAATTCTTTGCTCCATTTTCAAAACATAGTTGAGCAATAGAAACACAATATTCATAATCTACTTTTTTAAATGCCTCTTTTGATCTTGCATTTTTTATAGTTGTCCCTAAACAACAAAAAACATCATCGCCTATTAAATCATTTTTTACTAAACTCAAATGATTAAAATTTACTACTAATTCGTTTACTTTTCTTATTCGATTATTTGAAGTTTTTCTAACTATTACTTTTATACTACTATAATTTGAATTATTAGTTAATAATTCTAATAAATGACTACCTACTAAACCAGTTGAACCAACAATTATTGCCGTTTTCATAATATATTTTCCTTTAAAAAATTTATACAATATTAACTAAGAATTTTAAAATGATAGATTTATTATTGCAGTATAAAAAAAATAAAAATGGCAAATAATCATGAAATAGACTACCGCTTATTTGGTAGCGAAATGCAATGTGTAGAAATTGAATTAGATCCCAATGAAACAGTAATGGCTGAGCCAGGAAGTTTTATGATGATGAATGATGGCGTACAAATGGAAACTGTTTTTGGAGATGGAAGTCAACAAACTGGTGGAGTTCTTGGAAAATTATTTAGTGCTGGAAAACGTTTGTTAACTGGCGAAAGTTTATTTATGACTGCTTATACAAATATAGGCAACGGAAAAAAACAAGTCACTTTTGCAGCTCCTTATCCTGGTAAAATTATTCCACTTGATTTAATGCGATTAGGAGGAAGAATTATTTGTCAAAAAGATTCGTTTTTATGTGCAGCAAAAGGGGTACAAGTTGGTATTGAATTTCAACGAAAATTAGGAACTGGTTTATTTGGTGGTGAAGGTTTTATTATGCAAAAATTAGAAGGTGATGGCATGTGTTTTGTTCATGCAGGTGGCCACGTTGAAGAAAGAGAACTGCAACCTGGCGAAATGATAAAAATAGATACCGGTTGTATTGTAGCTTTTACAAAAGATGTAGAATATGATATTCAATTTGTAGGAGGAATAAAGAACACCTTATTTGGTGGTGAAGGAGTGTTTTTTGCTACTTTACGAGGACCAGGAAAGGTTTGGATTCAAACATTACCAATTAGCCGTTTAGCTGGACGTATATTGCAATACGGAACTAGGGGAGGAAAGGAACAAGGCAGTATTTTAGGTGGTTTAGGGAATTTATTAGACGGAGATGGATTTTAAAAAAAGGCAGTTCGTTTAGAACTGCCTTTTTTATTTAAACGGACTGTCTTTTTCTTTTGCAATGGTGTTATACACCAAGGTATCTAAAAATCTGGGAACAAATTTTTGTAATAAAAAACTCAACTTCCCTTGACTAGTTAATACTTGGTGAGCTTTGCGGTTTACTATCATTTTTAATATATAGTTGGCTACAGTTTCTGCTGGCATTAATTTACTTTCATTAAAAGGACTTTCAGCTTGACTTTTTGCATCTTTATTTAATGCAGCATTGCGAATATTTGATGCTGTATAACCAGGGCACATAACTCCAACATGTAGTCCTGTTTTTAAATTTTCAATTCTTAACGATTCTAAAAAACCCTCCATTGCAAACTTACTTGCACTGTAACCTGTTCTTCCCGGTAAACCTTTAAAACCAGCCACAGAACTGATACCTATCACACTTCCTGTTTGAGCTAACAAATAAGGCATGGCATATTTGGTACAATATACTGTACCCCAAAAATTAATATCCATTACTTGTTTTAAAACCAATAAATCTAAATCGGCAAACAATGCACGCATACTTATTCCTGCATTATTAATCAATACATCAATTACTTTAAAATGATTAATAGTTTGTTCAATCAAGTTCTTACAGTCAGCTTCAAAACTCACATCACATTTAACCAATAAAGTTTCCGCTCCTAATGCATCGCAATGTTGTTTTACATGGTTCAATTTATCAATATTGCGTGCAGCCAAAACAACCTTTGCTCCTTGTTTCGCAAAAACATAAGTACACGCCTCTCCTATTCCCGATGAAGCTCCTGTGATGATAACTACTTTATTTTTCAAATTTTGAATGTTGGATTTTGAATTTTGAATTTTGAATTTTGAAATAGATAATCATTCAAAACTCAGCATTCAACATTCAAAATTACTTATCTATTTCCAAATAATTGGAGTTCCTACTGCTGGAATTTCAGGAAAATCTGGTTCAATGCCATCTAATGCTTCTTCAATTGCATCTTCTAAATAAGCTTGAGTTACCATGTTTTCGTTTTCCCATGCATCATCAATTGCGCCTTTATAAACTAACTCGCGTTTCGAATTAAATAAAAAAACCTCTGGATTTAATTGTGCACCAAATTGTTTGGCCATTTCTTGTTTTTCATCTTTTAAATATGAAAAATGTAACTTATCCATACCAAATTTATAAGCCGCTTTGGTCATATGTTCCAAACTATCCTCGGGCGATTTAATACTGTCGTTGCTATTAATACCAACTATTCCTAAGTTATCATCTTCGTATCTTTCGAATAACTTTATTATTCGTTGACTATATGATTGCGAAATTTCTGAACTATCGCAAGTAAAAATTACAACCAATGCATATTTATCGGCATATTCAAAATGAGAATGTAATTTATTATCGTAACCCATTAAATTAAATGTGGGTAACTTATCTCCAATTTGTAACATATTTTTTAGGTTTTTTGTTTATTTATTATTTGTCAATTATAGTTAATTAAGTTACAACTTTTCTAACCAAAAATTCAACATTTTGATGTATAAATGTAATCGTGTTTTCCCTCCACTTATTCCATGGTTTTTATTAGGATAATATTCCGAATCGAAGGCAATGTTTTTCTTAACCATGGCATCTACCATTTCTACCGCATTTTGAAAATGTACATTGTCATCGGCAGTGCCGTGAATAATTAAATAGTTTCCTTTAATTTTATCTACATGGCTTAATGGTGAATTGTCATCATAATTTTTACCATTTTCTTGCGGAGTGCGCATGTAGCGTTCGGTATAAATATTATCGTAATAACGCCAATTGGTTACAGGTGCAACTGCAATGGCAGATTTAAATACATTAGCACCTTTGCTAATAGCCAAACTAGCCATATATCCACCATAACTCCATCCCCAAAAACCTATGCGATTTGCATCAACATAACTTAATTTACTTAAAGTACTTGCCAAATAAATTTGATCTTCAATTTCGTATTTACCTAAATTTAAGTAAGTACATTTTTTAAATGCTTCTCCTTTAAATCCAGTTCCGCGAGCATCGGCACAAAATATTATATATCCTTTATTTGCCAGTACTTGAAAATAATAATAATTACCGCCCATCCATCTATCAACTGCTAGTTGATGGCCTGGACCATTATAAGCATACATTATTACAGGATACTTTTTAGTAGAATCAAAGTTTTCGGGTTTAATTATAAATGCATTTAAATCATCGCCAATTGCATTTTTTATAGGCATAAATTGTGCTTTTGCTATTTCAAAACTAGACAGTTTATTTTTTAACTTTTCATTGTTTTCTATAGAACGTAATTGATTACCAGCGGCACTATTTATGGTATAAACCGGTGGAGTATTTATATTGCTCCAAGCATTTAAAAAGTAAGATAAACTACTATTAAAAGTAGGACTGTTCCAACCATGTTTTGGAGTTAAATTCTTTTTGTTTTTGCCATTTAAACCAATGCTATAAACAAAACGTTCAGCAGATAAATTTTTACTTATTTTACCTTCCATAAACTCTGGACTTGAGTAAAAAATAGTTTTTGTTTTTTCATCAATGCCATAAAATGCATCTATATCAAAGTTACCGTTGGTAATTTGTTTAACCAATTTTCCTTTTAAATCAAATTGATATAAATGATTGTAACCATTGCGTTCGCTGCTAATTATAAATGTTTTGTTGTCGTTTAAAAAAGTTAAATTATCAGTAATGTCAACATAATATTTATTTTCTTCGGTGTAAATCACATTCGATTTTCCAGAATTGGTATTAGCCAATAAAATCTCTAACTTATTTTGTAAACGGTTTAAACGTTGAATAGCCAATGTATTGTTATCCTTTGTAAATTGCATTCTTGGAATATAAATATCGGCTTCTTTTCCAATTTCCATTTCAGCATTTAACTCAGAACGTAAATCGTATACCAAAATACTAATGGTAGAATTGGTCTCCCCCGCTTTTGGGTATTTAAACTTGTTTGTAGTTGGATATAATTTACCATACATGGTCATTTCAAACTCTTGCACTTTGCTTTCATCAAAACGATAAAAAGCTATTTTATCGCTATTGGGGCTCCAAGTAAAACCTTTCCAAATGGCAAACTCTTCTTCGTACACCCAATCGGTAGCTCCATTTATTATATTGTTTATTTTACCATCAGTAGTTATGGTTTCTTCTTTATTTAAAAACAAATCGTAGTAAAATAAATTATTGTCTTTTACATAAGCCAACTTGCTTGCATCGGGCGAAAAAGAAGCATTCATTACCTTAAAAAGAAATGGTTGCGTTAACTTTTTCTTAGTTCTATCATAAACAAAAATATTAGCTTGGGTGGAATGACGATACAAACTTTGGGTATTACTGGTAAATAAAATCTTGCTTTCATCAGCACTAAATTCAAAATTATCGAAGGCCAAAATAGTATTTTCAAAAACCAAATCGGTATGTTTTAAAAGTGTATCTAACAAATTGCCACTAGCAAATTCGTAACGCAATATATTGTCATCTTTATCGGTATTGCAATAGTAACGGCTATCGTTAAGCGAAGTAAAACCACTAACCCCAGCCATTTGAAAAGTGCCTTTAGCATAAATATCATCTAAAGTTATTGGCTTTTTATTTTGCCCAAAAACATTAGGCAAAAACAATATAATTATTAAAACCAAAAGGCTTATTTGGGTAAATAAATGCTTTGTAACTACTTTATTATTCATAATTTTTTTATTAACAAACTACTTTTAAAACTCTTTTTAAAATAAACTTCAAGGTTTATGTTTGCTGCAAATAAACACAAGCATTTTAAAAAAACTAAATTCTTTTATGGATTTAATTATAAATCTGTATCAACTTAATCAAAATTAAAACAAATATTATTATGAAATTTTTAAAAACCACATTCATTATTTTAGCATTGAGTATTTTAGGTATAAATACATTTGCACAAACCGCTCCTATCCCACCACGCAAAAGTATTGCTGTTACTGGCACAGCCGAAATGGAAATAGTTCCAGATGAAATTTATGTATCCATAACATTGCAAGAGTATAAAGAAAGTGGAAACAAAGTAGTAATGGAAACTTTAGAAAAAGCCTTGCGTGAAGTAGTAAATACCATGAAAATAGATGCCAAAAACCTTACTATAGAAGGCAGTTATGGCTACCGCAATTACATTCCTAAAAAGCACAAACAAAAAGAGTTTTTTTTAAGCAAAACTTACCAATTAAAAATGAGCGAGTTGAGCAAATACAATGAACTAATTGATAGACTAGAGGATGAAGGCATAAGCAATGTATACATCAGCCGCACGCACCATAGCAAAATGGAAGAGCTTAAAAAACAATTGAAAATAAATGCCATAAAAGCAGCCAAAGAAAAAGCAGGTTATTTATTAATAGCCATTAACGAGCAATTAGGCGAAACATTAGAAGTAAACGAACAAGGAAATAATGAGTATTTTCCTATGTATAATATGAGGGCTAATAATGTTAGTATGAATGTAATGGGTAGTTATGATTCAAAAGGCAGTTCAGAGGAACCTGCTTTAGAAATGAAAACCATAAAAATTACTTGCCAAATTAATGTGGTTTTTGCGATTAAGTAAGTTTTAAAAATACGAATAATTAAATTCGAAATTCGAAAACTTTTGTGTTAAAAACTTTTTATCGCCCTTATTGGTGTTTAAGCGAAGCGACACCAACAAGAAAAAGACTAAACCAATGAGATAAAAATATAATTTTAATAAATGAATTACCCTTATTTTTTTACAGCTACCATTTTAGAATGGAAACATTTATTAAAACCAGATAAATACAAAGATATTATTATAAAAAGTTTGCTTTATTTATCAGAACAAAACAAAGTTAAAGTATTTGGTTTGGTTATTATGCCAAATCATATACATTTAATTTGGCAAATTCAAGATGGAAATTCATTAGATAAAATTCAATTAAGTTTTATGAAGTTTACTGCCCAACAAATTAAATCAGATTTAGCACTTAATCACCCTTTTGTTTTAGAAAAATTTAAAGTAATGGCTAAAAGATAGAAAATACCAATTTTGGGAAAGAAATCCATTAAGTATTCAACTATTTAGTAAAGAAGTTTTAGTTCAAAAATTAAATTATATCCATAATAACCCTTACCATGAAAAATGGAATATTTTAAATAAAAACGGTACTTATTATTATTCTTCCGAAGAGTACTATAAAAATGAAACAAATAATTTTAGTTTTTTAGTTCATTATAAAGAATTATTTTAAGTATACAGAAAAGTAAATATGTTGTTATCAATTTAGGAGAATTTGTTGTTGGTAATCTAAGAGAATATATTGATGGTAATTTAGGAGAATACGTTGTTGGTGTCGCTTCGCTTAAACACCAATAACGGCAAGAAGAATTATTTTAAGTATACAGAAATTAAATATGGTGTTATCAATTTAGGAGAATTTGTTGTTGGTAATCTAAGAGAATATATTGATGGTAATTTAGGAGAATACGTTGTTGGTGTCGCTTCGCTTAAACACCAATAACGGCAAGAAGAATTATTTTAAGTATACAGAAATTAAATATGGTGTTATCAATTTAGGAGAATTTGTTGTTGGTAATCTAAGATGATATGTTGTTGGTGTCGCTTCGCTTAAACACCAACAACGGCAGGAAGTAAATATGTTGTTATCAATTTAGGAGAATTTGTTGTTGGTAAACTAAGATGATATGTTGTTGGTGACGCTTCGCTTAAACACCAACAACGGCAGTAATACTAACAACGGCAGTAAACAAATATCAAAGAAAAATTTTAAAATAATTTCAATTTAACCAACAATTAATCAACACTCTATTAAGTTAAAATTGCTCGAAAACTTTAAGAAAGTTAACGTTAATGGAAAGCAAAAAGGTGAAGCAAAGGAGATGCTTACAGCATGACCGAATGTGGAATAGAAAAAAAAAGGTTGAAAAGAACTAAATCTTTCCAACCTTTAATTTTATAATCTTTCAATCTTCTAATCAAAAAATCTCTAAATCTCAAAATAAATTAGCACGCTTCAATTACAATAGCCGAAGCCCCTCCTCCTCCATTGCATATTCCTGTAACGCCTATTTTTCCTTTTTCTTGTTGTAAAGCATGGGCTAAAGTAGCCACAATACGCGAACCGCTGCTTCCAAGTGGATGTCCAATTGCTACAGCACCACCATAAACATTAACCTTAGCTGGATCAATATTTAACAATTGAGTATTGGCAATACCTACTACCGAAAATGCTTCGTTTAGTTCAAATAAATCTACCTCATTAATATCAATACCTGCCATTTTTAAAGCTTTGTTAACTGCTAAAGCAGGTGCAGTTGTAAACCATTCAGGAGCTTGGGCAGCATCGGCAAATGCTAAAATTTTAGCCAATGGTTTTAAACCTAACTCTTTTACTTTATCGCCACTCATTAATACCAATGCACTTGCACCATCGTTTAAAGTAGAAGCATTAGCAGCTGTTACCGTTCCATCTTTTTCAAAAACAGGTTTTAAACCCCTAATTTTATCAAAGTTTACTTTTGTATATTCTTCATCAGTGCTAACAAAAATAGAGTCTTTACCACGCTGAGGAATTTCAATTGAAATTATTTCAGCATCAAATTTCTTAGCTGTATGCGCAGCCGAAACGCGTGTATATGATTCAATGGCAAAATCATCTTGTTGCTCGCGGGTTATGTTCATATCGCGGGCACACAATTCAGCAGCACTTCCCATATGGAAATCGTTATATACATCCCACAATCCATCTTTTACCAATCCATCGGTTAAAGTTCCGTGACCTAATTTATAACCATTACGCGCCTTATCTAATAAGTAAGGCACATTGCTCATGCTTTCCATTCCACCTGCCACTACTACATGGTTATGTCCCAACATAATTGATTGCGCTGCTAGCATAATTGCTTTTGAACCAGAAGCACATACTTTATTAATAACAGTAGCAGGCACCGTATTGGGAATACCTGCAAAAATACTTGCTTGGGTGGCTGGGGCTTGGCCTAAACCTGCGCTCATTACGTTACCCATATAAACTTCTTGAACCAACTCAGGTGCTATGCCTACTTTTTCTAAAGCTCCTTTTATAGCTTTTGCTCCTAATTGTGGTGCTGTTAAACTTGATAAACTCCCATTAAATGAACCAATTGGCGTTCTTACTGCTGATACGATATAAACTTCTTGCATTTTTTTATTTTTAATAAAATTTGTTGGGCGAATTTAAATTTATATTACAAACTAGAAATTAATTTTTTATCATATTACTAATACTCATACATGATATTTTTTAAATGAGTACCTAATATAAAAAAATAATCCCTTTTTGGTTGTATAATTTCTTTTTGGGACAAATAATTATGCTTTAAAACAAGCTTATTAATCATATATAACTATTTATCAATTATTTATATAATTATTTTTGCTTTGGCATTTTAATTGTATTTGTTATTATAATAAACTCAATAAAATGAAAAATAAAAATTTAATGATTGCTACGGCAATTGCACTTACATTAGCAGCTTCTTGTACAAAATTAAATGAAGTAGACAATTCTCCTAATTTAAACCAAAACAAAGCAACTAGCTTTAAAACATTGAAAGTAAGCGACAACTTTAATTGGAACACAAGTGAATTAGTTAAAGTAAATGTTTCTGGTTTAAATACATTAACAAAAATTACTAACACCATGATTATTTCATCGGAAGATCAAAAAACAGTATATTATACCGCAAATATCGAGATGAGTAATACATTTGTAGCTGAATTAACTTTACCTAAAAATGTAAAAAACATTAAAGTAAGTTATGGTTCTATTTCAAAAGTAGTATCAATTAATGGAAATACTGCTAACTTTGACTATTTAACGCCAGTAATTGACATTAACGAATAATTTAAAATTTATAAATAAACTAAAAACAATAATGAAAACAACAATAAAAATATTTGTAGCATTAATATTAGGAATTATAAATTATAATGTAAATGCTCAAACGGTTTCAACTAATTGCGAAAGTGCAGGAACAGGAGTAACACCAAGTACATCAAATAACATAGCATTCGACAGAGCAAACTGCTGGGGATTTGGAGCTATTGGATTTACTAACACATCAGGTCAAATAATATCTGGTTCATACAGTGCAAGAAGTAACTCTATGAGTAACCCAAATGCCAACGCATCAGCTTGGATAAAAACTCCTTGGTTAAAACCAGGAAGTGGAAACGTTACCTTAAAAGTAAAAATGGAAGGTACTTCAGGAACTGGAACAACCTTATATAGCGGAAGTTACAAAGCAGTAAGAATTAGAATAATTACTTATAATTCTTCATCATCTTTCGGAGAAGGAACATTTTTAAGTGACTCTTTTACATACTTAATTGCTTCACCATACACTAATGCACAAACTGTGTCTTTTAAAATTCCAAGTGCCATAGCTAATTCAAATAATGTTTACAAATTTATGATGAGTTTTATTGGATCAGGTGGAAACAATAGAGCCAATATTGATGAAATAGTTATTCCAGGAACTTATTGGAGCAATCCATCAAACTCATGCTTGCCACTAGCATTAATTGTTGATACTGATTCAGATGGAGTTCAGGATAGTGATGATGCATATCCAAACGATAAATTAAGGGCTTATAATAACTATTATCCAGAAAAAGGAAATGGAACATTAATGTTTGAAGATTTATGGCCAACATTAGGAGATTATGATTTTAATGATTTAGTAGTTGGATACAGATTTAATAGAGTGACCAATAGTGACAACAATATTGTAGAAATTAAATATGAAGTGACTCCAAGAGCAATTGGAGCAAGTTATAATAATGGTTTTGGGTTCATGTTAAATAATATAACAAGTGATAAGATATATTCGGTTGAAGGATTAAAAAATGGAGCTGAATGGTTGAATAATTCAAGTAACGGAACAGAGGCAGATCAAAAAACAGCAACAATTATTGTTTTTACAAACGCGAACGCAATAATGGGCAATCCAGGTGGAACAAGTGGTGTAAATGTTGACCCAAAAGGGGATTATACAAAACCTACTACCATTTCTTTCAGTGTCAAATTGATGGATGAAAGTGGTAAAGCTCCAAATGGAGTAGTTTCACTAAAAGAATTTACACCAGCTGACTTCAACCCATTCATTGTAATTAACCAAGAAAGAGGAAATGAATTACACTTACCCGGCTATGCACCAAGTGAAAAAGTAAATACCAAAATATTTGGAACAGAACAAGATAATAGCAAAGAAGGTAATTATTACAAATCGAAATCTAATTTACCTTGGGGTTTAAATGTTCCTGAAGAAATACCTTACGCCATAGAAAAAACAGACTTTATAAAAGCATATTTAAATTTTGCTGAATGGGCACAAACTAATGGCAAAAATTATAGTGACTGGTATGAAAACAAAGAAAAATACAGAAATTATGAAGTTATATATGAAACTAAATAATTAAGAATTATAAAAAAATATAAAAGCTATTCCAAAATTTGGAATAGCTTTTTTTTTGAGATATTTAAAATAAAATATTCAAAACTGAGCAACAACAAACCAAACACTAACTATAAATAAAAATTATAAAGTGTATATTTTATAATTATTCTTAGTGCTATTAATATTTAATGTCGGTAACCAGTTACTTAAAATAAAAAAAATAATCTGTTAAGTTTATAACACCTTAAAAAACTATCATGTATAAATTTTAAATTACAAGTAAAACTAACTTTGCATTTTGTTTTTATTCCATTTTATAACCAAAGCCAAACAGTGAAATTAAATTTATAAAATGGCAATAGTACAATGTTTTAATTAAAAAAAAATGTGCACATTTGTATTGTAAATTATGAGTAATACAATAATACATAAAGCTGAAACACGCGGAAATGCCGACCATGGTTGGTTAAAGAGTAAACATACATTTAGTTTTGCAAACTATTACAATCACGACAGGATGAATTTTGGTGTGTTAAGGGTTTTAAATGATGATACTGTTTCTGCCGGAATGGGATTTGGAAAACACCCACACGACAATATGGAAATAATAAGTATTCCATTAGAAGGTGATTTGGAGCACAGAGACAGTATGAATAATGAAACCATTATTAAAAGTGGCGATATTCAGGTGATGAGTGCGGGTACAGGAATATACCATAGCGAATACAATAAGAACAAAGATAAATTGGTGAAATTTTTACAGATTTGGATTTTTCCAAATAAAAAAAATGTAACCCCAAGGTACGATCAAATAACTTTAAACTTAGCCGATAGACATAACAAATTACAACAAATTCTTTCACCTAATGAGGATGATGAAGGTGTTTGGATTTACCAAAATGCATGGTTTTATATGGGTAAATTTGATTCCGATTTTATAACAAGCTATAAAATTAATACTATTGAAAACGGAGTTTATATTTTTATACTTAATGGTAATTTATTAATTAATAACAATGAAGTTAACACACGAGATGGCATTGGATTTACAAAAACTGAAAATATTGAAATAAAAGCACTTTCGCAAGATGCAGAAATATTAATAATGGAAGTTCCGATGGAAGTTTAGTTTTTTCACGCCTTGCGTGATATAGTTCTTTCACGCCTCGCGTGATTTAGTTCTTAGGTTTTAGTTAAATTCAATAATCAACAATTCAACAATTCAACAATATAACAATTCAACAATATAACAATACAACAATATAACAATTCAACAATATAACAATACAACAATTCAACAATTAATCAGTTAAACAATACAACAATTAAACAATTAATCAATTAAACAATTAAACAATTAATCAGTTAAACAATTAATCAATTCAACAATTAAACAAATAAAAATAATATGACAACAACAAAATGGGCATTAGACCCAACACATTCAGAAATTGGTTTCAAAGTAAAACACATGATGTTTACCAATATATCTGGTTCATTTAACAGCTTTGAAGTAACTGCTGAAACAGGAAGTGATGATTTTACTGATGCAAAAATTGAGTTTAAAGCAAATGTAAATTCAGTAAGTACCAACAACGAGCAAAGAGATACGCACTTAAAAAGTGCTGATTTTTTTGATGCTGAAAATTTCCCTGCTATTACTTTTTCAGCTACCGAAATAAAATTAAATAGTTTAGATGATTATAAATTAACCGGAAACTTAACCATTAAAGGTATTACCAAATCAATAAGTCTAGATTTAGAAAACGGTGGTTTAATGAAAGATCCTTGGGGTAATTTAAAAGCAGGTTTTAGCATTTTGGGTAGTATAAACAGAACCGATTTTGGATTGGTATGGAATGCTCCATTAGAAACTGGAGGCGTTTTAGTGAGTGATGAAGTAAGAATTAATTGCGAAATACAATTGGTAAAACAAGCTTAATTTTTAATATAAAACTTTTTAAAAAAGAGACAGTCTAAAATGCATTAAAATACTCGTCAATTTGGGCGTGTCGAGAAGTTAATACTCACGTTTTCATAACATTTCTACCGATAGATCGGTATACGCTCAATGTGACAAAACGCAAGAGGCAGTATAAATTTTATACTGCCTCTTTTTTTGTTATTAAATGCTAGCAATTGCATTTCTAATTTGGTTTAAATTAACTTCTTTTGGATTTAATTCTAACACTTTATTTCCTTTAAAAACCTCTTTGGTAATTTGAAGCAATGGTCCTGTTTCCTCATCAAAAGCCAAGAAAATAACTTTAATTTCAAGTCCTCTTGGAACTTTTACTTCATATTGGTTCAATGAATTTTTGTAGGCTGTTAAGTAACTGTTATACTTAGGTATGTAAAACGAAACCCTGGCATTTCCATTGTATGGAATAATAATATTAGCCATTTGGTTTTCGGGTAAACTGCTAAATCTATCGCAATTAAATTCACCAAAAATGCTCAACGAAGTGCGGTAAACTGAACCTATGGCTTCGTTGGAATATACTCCCGCTTTTACTCTTAATGTATATATTTCGTTATCGGCATTTGAAAGTATTTCATTCAGTTTTTCATTTTCGTTTATTTGGTTTGAAGCAAACTCATTTTCTTCGTTATTATAGTAAAACAACTCTTTATCTGTATTTTGTAATAAGTTCAATTCGTTTTTATTTCCATAAGTTTTAATAATGTTGGCCATTGGCATGTCTTTTATTTTTTCAATTAAATTTTTTATGTTCATGTGCCTGTAATAAAAATTATTTTTAACATTATTGCCCCTTACTTTACTTATAAAATTAGCTTTAATATTAGCCGTGGTTAACTGGTTATTATCGTTTTCTTCCACAAATTTATTAATGCCACTATTCCACTTCATTTTATAAAATTTTTCAATTAATTGTTGGTTTATATCGTATTGTTTATTTGCCCATTCCATTAATTTTTCTTTTTCTTTAACCTCAAAGTTTATTGAATCTAATTTGTATTTGGCTAAATTTTGTTCGTATTTTTCTTTTTTTAATACATACATTTTCATCCTATTTTCAAATTTTATCTTATTAGCTTCTATTAAACTATTCAACTTTTTTTCTAATAACGATTTTGGATAAAAGGTGCGCTCAAACCACGAAAATTCAATAGCTGGATTTGGTAAAGCATATTTAGGAATAGGTCCTATATTGCCCGGTTTATAATATGGTTTTGGTAAATTATATTTATAAGCAATACTGTCTTCCACTTCATTTATTTCTACCTTTAAACTTTTAAAATACTTTGAATCTAGCTTTACAAATGGAAGTACAATCTTCTTTTTTTCTTTTGGGGTAAATGGAACTATAGTGGGTTTCCATTCTTTTATACCTTCGTTATTAGTAACAGCGGTATATAAATTCATTCCATTTTGCATATTAATGGTTGGCATTAAAACTTCTACATTGGTTCCTTTTTTCAACTGTAATTCTTGCCCATTTATATTGGCTTTTATGGTAAACATGCCTCCACTTTCCAACATTTTTCCATTGCTTAAGGTTGTTAAATTATTAAAAGCCGCATCGGCAGGATTTAAAAACTCCGAAATGCTTATAGTAACTTGGCCTTCTATTTCTTTTCCATTTTCATCAACCAACGAATTAGGCGGTATGGTAAAACTTGTTCCATTTTTACCTGTAATAATGTTTTGTTTAGCGGTGTTTATTGTAAACTCTTGTTTATACTCGGGCGAAATTTGATTCATTAACTCCGACATATTATTAAATTTTAAAGCATTTAAAGTTATATCTACCCTCCTATTCATTGCCTTGTTTTGCTCGGTGTTATTTTCAATTAATGGTTTTTGTTCTCCAAAAGCTTTTGCAACAATTAAATTTTCTTTAATAGTATTTTGAATTAAAAATGTTTTAACAGCATTTGCTCTATTTACCGACAGTTTGTTATTATATTGGTCAGAGGCATTGTTATCGGTGTGAGCTGTTAGTGTAATTTCGTAGTAAGTGTTTTTTGTTGCATTTTCAATAATGGTTTTTAATACAGATTGCGCATTTTCGTTTAATGTAAATTCATCATTTTCAAAATTAACACGATAGTTAAATGTTTGCCTTTGGGCAAAACAGTTGTTGGTAAAAAATAATACCAAAAGCAATTTAAAATAATTTTCTAATTTCATATTTTTTATAATTTATTGAAAGTAAAACGACTTGAATTTATTTTTGGTATTTTTTTTTCATAAAAATTTTTCTAATTATTTATTTCAGTACATAATTTATACTTTTACAATCACACAAAATTAATAATGGAATACAACCACAAAGAAATTTTATTGAGCCTTGTAAATACCAAAATGCCTTATGGCAAATACAAAGGCACATTACTTTGCAATATTCCTGTTTATTACTTAGAATGGATAAAAAGAAATGGATTCCCAAAAGGTAAATTAGGTGTTCAACTTGAAACTATGTTTGAAATAAAACTGAATGGATTAGATGATTTACTAACCCCTTTAAAACATCTTTAAATTTTGGAAATTATAAACCACCAGCACTTTATTATTCATAAACCATTTGGCTACTTAAGCCAATTTGTGGTAAATATTAAAAAGAAAAAATTGTTAGGAGAGCTACATAATTTTCCTGAAGGTATAATGGCCATAGGCAGATTAGATGAAGACAGTGAAGGCCTTTTGCTGCTAACCACCGATGGCAAAGAAAGCGAACGGATAAGAGGAAAACATATTGAAAAAGAATATTACGCCCAAGTAGATGGATTAATAAACTTAGAAGCTATAAAGAAATTGGAACTTGGCGTTGAAATTGTTACTAAAAAAATAAAATTTGTAACCACTCCTTGCAAAGCATTTGCATTAAATGCTCACCCACCATTTGCACCTAGGGTAAAAAAAATAAGAGATAGCAGACACGGCCCCACAAGTTGGGTATCTATAACACTAACTCAAGGAAAATTTAGGCAAGTTCGAAAAATGACAGCAGCAGTGGGCTTTCCCACTTTACGATTGTTTAGGGTGCGAATAGGTAATATTTATTTACACAACATGCAAGCAGGAGAAGTGATAAAGGTAGAAAAGTTAGAGGTATAAAAAAGCTGATTATATTTTAATTTTTATTTTACTTTCTATAACAATCCAATACAACGTAAAAGCTAATGTAAAACCAAACATTGAGCCTACAAATACATCTCTTAAAAAATGTTGGAGTAAATAAATTCTTGAAAAGCCCACTAACAAAGCGCTTATTAAAAATAAAACTTGAAGCATTGGTTTATTAAAAATAATAGCCAAACAAGTAAAAATAGCAAAAGCATATGTGGTGTGTCCTGAAGGAAAACTAAAGTAATGCGCCATCTCCACACCTTCTACAAAATTAAGTTTATAATCCTTTAATAGCAACGAAGGGCGAAGTGCATTTTCAAAAATCAATTGTTTATTTGTTTGAGAAACTATTATACTCGAAATACTAATAACAGAAGCTATTATACCCCATTGTTTGTTCCTGTAAAATAAATACAAACAAATAGGAACAGCAAACCACACTTCGCCAAAATGTGTTACATATTTAAAAAAGACATCGAAAAAAGGGGTATGAACACTATTAATATATAATGAAAATTGTTCACTTGTGTAATTTAGTAAATAAATTCCTGTAAGGATTAAAAATATAAAATAGCATGTTATGTAAATTCGGTTTTTTATAATAAATGTTTTCAAGTTGATTTTGGTTTAAATAAAAATGCAATTTCTTTTCAGAAATTGCATTTTAAAATATATGTTATTTTTCAAATAGCTTTACTGACAAGCAAACTTAATTTTAGGTTGACCATCACTTTTATCATTAGGACCATTGTAATTTTCTCTTCTTACAGTTACTTCTATTTGGGTTATAACTTCTTTGTCAGATGTTACGTTAAATAATTTTTTAGGTATAAATGATAATCTATATAATTTTGAATCAACCTTAATCATTTTTAATTGCTGATTAGACGTTACATTGAAAAACGATGACGGTGCATATGTTCTAGTAACTGAAGTTGAGGTGTCTTTTATAGTTGCATTTACCCACATATACAATACATCGTTAGTTACATTTTTCATTGAGTCATTTAATTCAAAGTTATTATCGTAAATAATGTTTGCAACCTCATTTAAAGCCATTGCACTAGGTGTTGCGTATAAAGAACCTCTGTCAGTTTTTGGTGGTTCTATAGTGAAGTTTAAATCTTCTGTTTTTACATCGGGAGCACCATACCCTCCACCATTTTTAGTTTTTACCAATAAAGAAATACCCTTTTTATAAACATCGGCAGCGGGTACTTCATAAAACTCCGTTGGAACCATTTCATAATACCAAACCAAAGGTCCTTTATCAGCATCATTTTTCATAATCAAAGCATCATTTGAGTTTTGCCAAGCTTTTTCTCCTGTTCCATTTACTAGTGGATGTCCGATAGGGTGTTCTTTTGGATTCCATGTCCATATATAAAATGGACCTGTACTGTCTTTACAACTTGCATTTGTAGTTTTTGTTAAATCTACATATATCCTTATTTTTTTAGTAACATCTGGGTTTTCAGGTTCTATCCAATTGGCTTGTGCTAATAATTTACCCGATGATAAACCAAAAATTATTATTAATATTATAATTATCTTTTTCATTTTTTTAATAAATTAAATTACTTTCTTTTAAACTCTAACACATATGAAAATTTTAATTCGCCACTACAGTAAACTGGTTTTTTAAACTTTAGATAAGTATCAACAGTTCTTATAGAAGCACCAAGGGGTAAACTAAAAACAGTTCCAACAGTTGGGGTAAACACTACTTCAGTAGGATATTCATCGTTATCAAAAGTCCATGTTCCAGTTGGATTTTCAAAAAAGTTTATTAAAACATTTGCTGTATCAACCGTGTATGTTCTAACTCCTGAAACGATATCAAATTTTATATTTGGTTTTTTATTACTCGGATTTACTGTAAAAAAATCGCCCATAGTTGTAGCTTCTTTAACCAACGATAACTCATCAATCATTGAACAACTTGATAACTCCCAACTTGCTTTTATTCCATCCACCTTGCTCGATGGTGGATCTAATTCTTTTAATTCTTTTTTACAAGCTGCTAAGCTTATAAAAATACTTATTATTACTATTATTTTTTTCATATTCAATTTTATTATTAATTACAAGTTTGTAAAGGGTTTTGTGAAAAACCAATAGTTACTTCTGTTTGCGGATAAGCAAATATTAATCCGTTACAATTAAAGGTAGCATTTCTAATTGTGTTTGGTGTTTGTATCTCGCCATTTGCTCCTATTCTTTTAAAAGTTTGAATTCTATCTCCTTCTAATAAAAACTCTCTTCTTCTTTCGTTTCTAACCCTAAATTTAATTACATCAGCCAACTCTGAACCAGTCATTACTTTTGTTGAAGCATCAACATACGAACGATTAATTATTTTATTTAAATCAGCTGCAGCTGTAGTAAGATTTTGGTTAGTTATTGCCAAAGCTTCTGCACGCATTAAATACATATCGGTTAACAATAAATAAGGCACATCAATAAAATCAAAATTAAACTTTGCCGAACCATATACTTCATCTGGTTTTCCTTTATTTATTACTTTAATTAAATTTAAACGTTTGTCGGCTGTATCTTGTTTCATAAAGTTATAAGCCAATGCCGATATTTGTAAATTTGGAACAGCAACATTGTCTGTTCTATAATTTCCTGTAAATGCAGCCCCTCTATTATCACCAGTTCCTGTACTTACAAACTGAAATAAATATTCTGAATTAAAACTTTTACTATCAAAATGATTTAAACTATCGCTTAATTTTAAACTTGCATCAGCCAATAAATCATTTAAAACTAAAATTGATTTTTGATATTGATTGCTTTGAAAATATACTTTTGCCAATAATGCTTTTGCAGCATTTTTATCAGCATATACTTTTCTAGCAGTATTTAATGGATGAACTGCTGGCAATAATTCAATAGCTGAAATTAAATCTTCAGCAATATTATTATAAGTTTGTGTAATTGTGCTTCGTATAACAGGTTCTATTGAAACTTTAGTTCTAAGAGGTATGCCTGACTGCTCTTTATTGTCATCAACTAACGATGAAGTTCCCATTGGGTGCGCATATAATTTAGCAATTTCAAAATGCGATAAAGCCCTAATAAATTTAATTTCTCCTTCTAAAGTGCTTTTTTCAGTTGGTGTAATATCATTATATTTTTGAATATATTCCAAACAAGTATTTGCCCTAAAAATACAACGGTAAATACCTCTAAAATTATCGTTTGAAGTTCCGTTAAAAGCAATTACTCCTCTGGTATACATTTCACGTCTATCACCATTTATGTTATAATCCGCTAGTTCATCTCCTAGTAATTCATTAAATATTTGTGCATTTCCATTTAATCTATTTGCTAAAGCATCGTATGTAGAATTAACAATTCTTTTTACATCTTCTCCACTTTTCACCGCTTCATCTTCCAGTAAAAAACCCTCTGGTTTTATTTCTGTCCACTTTGCACATGAACTTAAGCCAACTAAAAATATACTTGCTATTATTATTATTTTAATATTATTTTTCATTTATAAATCTCCTTTTAATTAAAACCCAATATTAATTTGAAACGAATAGGTTCGCTCTTGTGGTGGGGTTAAATAAGTTATGTTTGGACTCATATTTCTATCAGTTGCATTTTCAAAATCACGTGCTATTTCTGGATCTAAACCAGGATATTTGGTGAAAGTTAAAACGTTAGTTGCTATAATGGCTAGCCTAACCGAACGAACATGCTTTAACTTTTTTAAAGTTTTTTGTTGTAAATTATATCCTAAAGTTATGTTTCTTAAGCGAGCAAACGTTGCATCATGTAAAAACTGAGTAGTATTAATCCAAACTGTATTTGAACCATAATTTGCTTCATTTAATGTTAAACGTGCATAAGCAGCATTGTCACCTGGTTTTTGCCATCTATCAAACAAATCAGTTCTCATGTTCCAATTGGTAACTACTCCTAATTGGCGCTTAGCTGACGACTCGTAAATATTACCTCCTAACACAAAGTTAAATAATATACTCAAATCAAATCCTTTATAAGAAAAAGTATTGGTCATACCACCCGATGCATCTGGTAAAACTTTTCCAACTGCTTGTCTATCGTTAATATCCCATTTACTGGTAGGATTTCCATTTACATCTAAATAAACTGGCAATCCTGTCTGAGAATCAATATGGCTAAAACGAACTAAATAATTGGTTCCAATTGGCTGACCAATAATTGGTCTTGTATCGTTTGTTCCACCACTTACAGCATCTTGCGAATAAGCTCCAATATCATCAATTGAATTCCAAATTTTTGTTATGTTAAAATCAGTACTCCATCTAAATTTACCAACCATATTTCTGGTTTTAATTCCAAACTCTAATCCTCTATTAGTAATTTTCCCAACATTGGCCGTGTATTGATCCATACCTGATGAAGGTGAAATAGCTAAGTTTTCTATAATTGCATCAGATACTCTTCTATCAAAATAATCTAATGTTCCAAATATCCTATCGTTAAACAAACCTAATTCTACACCTGCATCCCAAATAAATGATGTTTCCCAACGTAAGTTAGGATTAGGAGCTTGTGTTGGATAAGTAATTGGCATTTGATTGTACAATCCATCTGTTCTAAATGTTAAAAAACGTGCATTTCCATTTATGTTTGAATTTCCACTTCTTCCGGCACTAGCTCTAAGTTTTAAATAAGAAATTGTTTTGTTTTTTCTTAAAAAATCTTCTTCACTTACTACCCAACTGGCAGATATAGCTGGCAAAAATGCAACTCTATAATTTTCACCAAATCGCGAAGACCAATCGGCACGCATAATTAACTGTGCAAAATATTTGTCTTTAAACGAATAATTCAATCTACCAAAATAACTTAAAAACGCCCAAGCATTTCCAGGTGCAACTTGGTTTTGATATAATGAATCTGGAAACTGCTCATAAAAAGGTGCTGTAACTTTTTCCGTTCTTTGGAACCTTACTGTAGCTGTCGATTTTTGAAATTCGTTACCAACCATTAAACCTAATTTACTATTTTCGTTTAATTTGTAATTATAAGTACCAGTTAAAAAATAATTTAAATTGTTAGTATAAGTACCATTTCTTTGAGCATTCCCGCCTATTGTATCTGCAATATTTAATAATTTAGGTCCATCATATTGGTCATCTAAAAGTTGCATGTAATCATATCCACCTTGTGCTCTAATGTATAAATTCTTTATTGGGTTATAATCAATTGCAACGTTATTAATTGCTCTAGTTTCTCCTACTCTCCATAATTTTTGTTCTTGTACAATTAAAGGATTTGCCCCATTTCTGAAATAGGTACTATCACCATTTGCACCGCCAAACCTTACTGGATAAATAGGTAAGGCTTCGCTCATTGCTGCACCTAAACCACCCGACCAAGCACTGTTCACTCTATAATTATTTCCTTGCGATAAACTTGAATTAGTTGAAACTTTAATATTTTTATGAATTTTAAAATCCAAATTCAATCTGCCGGAAAGTCTTGAAAAACTATTACCAACTAAATAACTTTCGTTATTACTGTAGGATAATCCAGCATAGTAACTAATTTTTTTATATACATCGCTCAATGATAAATCGTAACTTTGTTTTGTTCCTAAACGAGTAGTTAATTTTACCCAATCAGTATTATTTTTGCTTGCTAAATTATAAGCAGCTTCTCTAGCAGCTGCCGATGATTGAGCAGAAGAATAACCGGGTAACCAAACCCTTCCCGTTCCTCCATCGTTTTCCCATGCTTCTTGTCTTAATTGTAAATACTGTTGGGTATTAAGCATATTGGGCAATGCCGTTGGCTGCGAAGTACCAAAACTAGCAGTAAAATTAATTGTTGGTCCTTTTTTATTGCCTTTTTTTCCACGTTTGGTTGTAATTAATATAACACCATTTGCACCCCTAGAACCATAAATTGCGCTGGCACCTGCATCTTTTAAAACTTCAACCGATTCTATATCATTTGGATTAATTGATGACAATGGATTGTTATTCATTCCACCACTGTTTCCATTTAAAAAGTAATCTTGCGTAATTGGTATTCCATCAACCACATATAATGGATCGCCACCTGCACCAATTGAAGCAATGCCTCTAATTCTAACAACAGCACCCGAACCTGCTAAACCACTTCCTGTAGTGACGTTAACACCTGCTAATTTTCCTTGCAATGCACTTTCAAAACTTGGAACAGGCATGTCGTTTAAGTTTTTTCCACTTATTTGTGAAACTGCTCCAGATACTTCTCTTTTTCTTTGAACGCCATAACCAACAACTACAACTTCATCCAGCTTCTTTTGATCTTCTTTTAACTGCACATTTAAAAATGCTCCAGTAGCTGTTACTTCTACATCTCTATAAGCAGTATTTGAACCTAAACTCGATATTTTAAGTTTGTATTTTCCAACTTTAACATCTTTTATTTCAAAAACTCCCTTGTCATCGGTAAAAGCACCTTTTTTTGTTCCTTCAATAATCACTGTAGCACCCACTATAGGTAATTTCTTTTCATCTTCAACTCGGCCTTTTATGCTTTGAGCAAAAACTTGAGCTGATAAACAAAAACTCACAAGCATTAATAGTAATCTTCTCTTCATATTTTTATATTGTTTTGTAATTATTTATAATAATTTATTTACCTAAATAAATAAATTATTAACACACTTAAAATTTAGTTAAGGAGTAGTTTAACTAACGATTTTCCAAAGTTTGTTTGTAAACGAATAAAGTATAATCCTTTATCTAATTTTGATAGGTCAAAATCAAAAATTTGTTCCCCATGAAAGTATTCATTTTTATTATTAAATTCATACACCTTTTTTCCAACTATATCGTAAATGCCTAATTCTAAGTTAGAATAATTTTCAAAATTGACTGAAACATTTACTTTTTGAGAAGTAGGATTTGGATAAACTTTAAAATTTAATTGATTAGTCGTTTCATTAATAAAAGTACCTGAAGTATCTTTTACAATTATTTTTCCTTTGTTTAAATTAACATCTGTATAAGCAATAAAATCTCCAGGTTGTAAGGCAATACTAGTATTTACATTAGTTATGTTTATTGAATCGTTAGTCATATAATTATACCACCAACCACTGTGTTGAAAAACTGGTGTAATATTCAAACTAACAACATCAAAATTTCCAACAATTATGGAATTCATACTGTCGTGATTTACTTTTAAAAACTTACCGGTTCCATTTACATTGTAGCTATAATTATCCGATCCAAACGAAATGTGCTGTTTCAATTTGCTTAATTTACTAATAGTATTATAAACAGCCATTCTATTCGAATTCAATTGGTAAGTCCAATTAAAAGGCTTATTCCCGGTTCTTCCATTTGTGTTTATAGAAACTTCATAACCTAACTCTCCACCTTGCCAAATCATTTTTGGACCCTTTTGAGGTATTAATAAAGCGTGATAAACTTCTGTTCTTTTTAATGCAGTGTTTAAATTTTTTGTATTGTAACCTCCAGCAGCATTGCCAAATTGTAAAGTAGAATACATAATTCTTTCTTCATCGTGGCTTTCGGCATAAGTTATTAAATTAGGGAATGTAAATTGTCTGTTTTTATAATTTCCCCAGCTTAAATCTGCTTTTGAATTATTATAACCCATATTGGCTTCTGCATAGTTTTCGGTCATTTTTCCCCAAAGCATAAAGCCCATATTTGCCAATACTTTTTCTTCCGAGTTATCGCCCAAATGCTCCAAAATTAAATAAGCGTCAGGTGCATATTTAATAATTTCATTTCTTATTCTGTTCCAAATATCAACTCTACTTTGGTCGTAAGCACCCCATCCTCCAACATCTCCAAGTGTATTTTTTTGAGTAAACCCTTTAGACAAATCAAAACGATATCCATCAACTTTATACTCTGTTAACCAGTATTTTATAACTCTATCTGTAAAGTCTTTAGTAGGTTGGGTTTCGTGGTTATAATCATATCCAACTCCATAAGGATGTTTATCAATTTGATTGAACCATGGATTATTTGAAGTTGGCTGTCCATATTGACCAACATTTTTATCAAAATACATTCTCACCTGAGGATTTTGTCCAAATGAATGATTCAATGCAATATCTAACACAACAGTAATTTTCCTTTTGTGGCATTCATCTACAAATTGTTTAAAAGCATTTTTTGTACCGTAATATTTATCCATTGCAAAGAAAAACATAGGGTTATAACCCCAACTTTCATTGCCTTCAAATTCCATAATTGGCATCAATTGAATACAATTTACTCCCAATCTTTCTAAATAACTTAAAGTATCTTTTAAAGTTTTAAAATCATGATTGCCAATAAAATCTCTTAACAATAATTCATAAATAACCAATTTATCGTTAATTGGTTTAGTAAAATTAGGCGCAGTCCAATTAAATGGCGTTTGTCCTGTTTCTAAAACTGAAACCACTTCAGTAGTTTTTCCACTTGGGTAAGGTTTTAAATTTGGATAAGTGCTATTTGAAATCCATCTATCGTTAAAAGGATCTAATACTTTATCTGCATAAATGTCGGCTACTTTCATTTGAACATCATCAATGCTGTATTGAAAACCATATTCAACACCTTTTTTTAGGCCATTTATTCTAACCCAATATCTATTGCCATCGGGTGTTTTATTCATTTGATAATTTGGATCGAATTCCCAGTTATTAAAATCGCCAACTACATAAACGTAATTTTTAAAAGGAGCAAATAATTGTAAAATAACTGAAGTATCATTTATATAATTTATTCCATCAACAGTTCCATTTGGTAAATCAGCCACGTTGCTTGTATTTCTATTAATAACATAACTTGTATCGTAAAATTTGTTGCCATTTTTAGTTCCTTCTAAAACTAAATTTATTTTACTGCTGCTTATATTATTATATATATTGTCGTATTTTAAAACACTATCATTAGTAACACTTTTTAACAAATTTCCATTTGCATATAATTTTAAGTCACCTAAGTCAGATGAAGAACAATTAATTTTAATACTGTCTGTTAAGTTATAAAACGTTCCTTTAATTGGTGAATTAATTTTTAATTGAAATCCACCTTGATTTATATCTACAAAAATATCAGCCCCACCAATTGCTTTTCCTTCTTTACTTCCATCTGCATTTCTAAAAACCATGGCTAGTTTCAAAATTTGTTCACTACTTGGCACTCCATAAAAACTTCTAATATTACCTATATTTAAAGTATAAGCATTGGTAGTTCCTATTCTTGTTAACAGGGCTTTTGGTAAATTGGTTGTCCAATTTGTAAGTACGTATTTCCAATCGCTTGATGAAGTGCTCAAATTGGTAATTACTCCAGTATGCGCATAAATAGTTGATTGACCCAACAAGCCTGCAGTTCCTTGGTCGGCATTAAAAGTTAATACCACATTATTTGTTTCTGAAGTTGCAAAAGTTGGATTAATTGATACAATTTGAGATTTTAATGGTAATACCGTAATTATTAAAAAGCAAAAAATGAGCGGGGTTTTAAGAGTTGTAAATATTTTTTTTAGCATTTTTTACATTTTTTAATGACTGCAAAATAATTTATTAACTAAAAAATACAAACTAAATTTGTTTTTTTATATAATTTGAATGTAAATTGCTCCCACTAAAATAAAAAAATAAAAAAAAATGAAAAAGTTTTTACTAATGACAGCAGCAATTTTCGCTACATGCGGAGTATTTGCTAAAAAAGTAGCCTTTGTGGTAGACATGACAGGCCAAACAGTTGGAACAGCAGGTGTTCACGTTGCAGGAAATTTTCAAGGATGGAGCCCAAACACTTCAAGATTATTCCCAGTACCAGGTGTACCTAACAATTACGGAATGTTATTCGATATTAATGCAGGACAAACAATTGAATTCAAAATTATTAATGGTGATGCATGGAGCGGTGCAGAAGCAGTTCCGGCATTAAACCAAAAAGGACATGTTAACAATGGTCAAACCAACGATAACAGATGGATGTACATTGATTCATTAAAAAATGACACAACTGTTATTAATGTAAAATTTGCATCTTCAGCTCCTACAGGTAAAATTGCATTACGTTTTGCTGTTGATTTACAAAAGGAAAGTTCAGTAAGTTCAAATGGTGTTTACATTGCAGGAGATTTTCAAGGCATTAATGGTGCAAGTGGTAATTGGAAACCAAATGAAACTAGAATGGCTAACTTATATCCAGCTACAAAAATATATGAATACATAGCTTATGTAGGCAATACTGATGGTGTAGAGTTTAAGTACTTAAATGGAAACGACTGGCCTCAAAATGAATCAGTGCCATCTGGTTGCCAAAAAGGAGGAGGAAACAGTAACCGTTTCTTCCAAGCTGCTAGTACTTCAACTGCTTTACCTAAAGTGTGTTTTGGTTCTTGTACTGCTTGTCCTGCTGCTCCAATTCCAACTTTTTCATATATGTTCCAAGTTGATATGAGCAATTCTAATTGCGATGGTGGTTTTGATTCAGTAACTGTTGCTGGTGCTGGTGCTAAATTAACTGGCTTTGGTGCTGGTTTAAAAATGAACCAAGTAGGAACAACTGGTGTATACGAATTAACTGTTGCTAATTTAGATTCAGGTGAAGTTAACTTTAAATACCGTTTCCACAAAAATGGAAATACCAATTGGGAAGGTGGAGACAATAGAATTATGCCTTTAACAAAAAATGATACTACAAAATTAACTTGCTTTGGTTCAAGAGTTGAAGGACCATGCCCTAGCAAACCAATGCCTTCAAAAATTACATTTATAGTTGATTTTACAGGTGCTGGTGCTCCACCACCTGCAGCAAAAATTTATTTAATAGGTGATTTTACTAAGCCACAATGGCAAGCAGGTGCTAAAGAATTAATTCAAATAGTTGGTAAACCAGGTGTTTATTCAGTTACTATCGATTCAATTTGCCCAGGTAAAGTTTCATATAAATTTACTAATGGCGATGCTACCAACCAAACAAACGAAGAAAATTATTCAGATACCACTCAACGCACATGTGTTGAAGCGAATGGTGTTGGTGGTTTTAACCGTACTTTTGTAAGAACAGTTGCTACTCCTGTTACTATTTCATACCAATGGAACAAATGTGTTGCAGGTTTTGTACCAGGAACAAGCGTAAGCGAAGTTTTGGCTAATAATGTTAAATTATATCCAAACCCAACTAACGATTATTCAGTTTTAGCATTTAACGACAATGCAACTTCTCACAATGTATCAATAGTTGATATTGCTGGTAAAGTGGTACGTACTTATTCAAACTATGAATTAGCTACATTAAAAATTGAACGTAACGAGTTAAAAGCAGGAATTTACTTTGTAAATGTTGTAAATAGCAACAACCAAACTGCTACTATGAAATTAATGATTCAAGAATAATTTTATAGAATTATTATAATAAAAAAAGCTGCTTGAAATAATTTCAAGCAGCTTTTTTTTATGCCTTCATGTAAACTCGTATACCTAGCTGACCCAAACGGTTCCCCGCTGGTGCGAGCGTCCGCTCGTACCTGTAAATTATTTCCATTACTCATCCAACAATTTTACATTTAATAATCCTTTTCCACCTGCATAGTCAATTGCACTGCTATAAATCCAATCAGCGGCATTAGTTACAAAACCTGCTTCTACAGGATTGTTATGTATATAATCTAACTTTTGTTTCATTACAGCAAACGTGAATAATTCTATGGGCTTGTTATGCTGTTGCCATAATTGCCAATTGTTATTTTGATTATTCAATCTTCCTGCTCTTTCCATCATCCAAACCATCCATTCTTTTCTGCTTTCTTGGTTATTACTTTTAATTGCCACTTTTAATTCTCGTGAAGTAAACGATTTAAAATCTCTGAGTATATCTTCCATATTCATGCCTGTTGTTCCTATAATTAAGTGCACATGATTGGTCATTATGCACCAAGCAAATATTTCCAAACCTTTGTTTTGTTGGCAAAATTTTAAACTATCTAACAGAATTGTTTTATATAATTCCCTTGAAAAAATATAAATCCAATGCATAGTTGCAAAACTTACAAAATATAGTTTAGTTTGGTCTAGAAATTTATACTTTCTGCTCATGTTGCAATAATATAATTTTCACTTTGTATTGCCCAACCTTTTGTTGCTTTGAACGAGCGGACGCTCGCACCAGCAGCATGGGGTAAACGTAAGTTTCGAGAAAATGCGGAAGCTTTATAGGCAAATTCTACAACCTTCTATTTACCACTTCTAAAGTACTTTTTTTCCAACTTGTAAAATCACCAGCAATAATATGTTCGCGGGCTTGGCCAACAAGCCATAGGTAAAATGATAAGTTTTGAATACTAGCAATACTAGCACCTAAAAATTCGTTGCACTTTATTAAATGTTTTAAATATGCTTTTGAATATTCGGGGGTAAACAATTCATCTAAAGGAGAAAAATCGTTTTTCCATTTTTCGTTTTTTATATTTATTATTCCTTGGCTAGTAAATATAAATCCGTGCCTTGCATTGCGAGTAGGCATTACACAATCAAACATGTCAATACCTAAGGTAATACATTCTAATAAATTTTCGGGAGTACCAACACCCATTAAATAACGAGGTTTATCTTTTGGCAAAATATCACAAACCAATTCTGTCATTTCGTACATCATTTCTGCTGGTTCGCCTACCGAAAGACCACCAATTGCATTACCATCTCTTCCTTGGTCAGCTATAAACTTTGCACTTTCTATTCTTAAATCGTTATAAGTTGAGCCTTGAACAATTGGAAAAAGTGTTTGCTTATAATTATATAATTCTTCAGTGCTATCAAATCTATCTATGCATCGTTTCAACCACCTGTGTGTTAACCCCATTGAATCTTTGGCATATTTATAATCGCAAGGATAAGGTGTACATTCATCAAAAGCCATTATAATATCTGCCCCAATTTGTCTTTGAATATCCATTACAGATTCGGGAGAAAAAAAATGTTTGCTGCCATCTAAATAACTTCTAAACTCTACACCTTGTTCATTAATTTTTCTAATTTCATTTAAACTAAAAACCTGAAAACCTCCACTGTCTGTTAACATTGGTTTTTCCCAATTAATAAATTGATGAATTCCACCCGCTTTATTTATTACATCTGTTCCTGGGCGTAGATAAATATGGTAAGTATTTGCTAAAATTATTTGCGCTTTTATACGTTCGGCCAATTCAGTTTGGTTAACACCTTTTACAGTTCCTTGCGTTCCAACAGGCATAAAAATTGGTGTTAAAATTTGTCCCCTCTCGGTTTCAATTACTCCAGCTCGCGCTTTTGAATTAACATCGGTGTTATTAATAATAAATTTCATGTAATAAAAATAAGAAGGTAGAATAAATAATTT